>JAUVUO010000051.1 GCA_030601015.1 Candidatus Omnitrophota bacterium
ACGCGGCGTCGCATCCTCAGACTTTCGTCCATTGGGAAAGATTCTCGACTGCAGCCTCCCGTAGGAGTCCGGGCAGTGTCTCAGTCCCGATGTGGCTGGTCACGCTCTTACGCCAGCTACCCGTCTTAGGCTTGGTAAGCCATTACCTTACCAACAACCTGATAGGACGCGGGCCCCTCTCAAGGTGACAGCTTGTAAACCTAGGCCATCTTTAATTTTAAACCAGATGATTTAAAATACTATGGAATATTACCTCCGCTTTCGCAAAGCTATCTTCCTCCTTAAGGTAGGTTACCCACGCGTTACTCACCCGTTTGCCGCTATCTCAAAATTGCTTGTCAGCTTCCCCGAAGGTCGGCTTTCTCACAAAAAAAAGATCGCTCGACTTGCATGCCTAATCCACGCCGCCAGCGTTCACTCTGAGCCAGGATCAAACCCTCCAAAGGCTTTTTATAATTATATTTTTCAAAGAGCACTTTCTATCAGAAACAATTGTATAATTATTCCTGTCTAAATTTTTAATTAATTATGTTATTTTTTCAAATTATTTGATATCCCATTCCAAAGATATGCAATAACGCATTAGATATTTATACACTAATACTTTTATTTGTCAAGCTATTTCATAAACTTTTATTTATTTTTTTCTAAATTAGCAACTTTTGGTTCTTATCTCAAAAAACAATTCACTAAATAAACTTAACCCAGGTAATTATTTATGTAATCCCCTATGCCTTTTTCTAACGAAAAATCGGCTTTAACCTTAAGAATTTTATTCAATAAAGTTGTATCGGATTCTGTAAAATTCTGATAAGTATCTTTATAAGGATTATCGAAATATTCTGTTTTCAAATTTGATTTCATTTCTTTATTTAAAATAAATATTATATCATTAAAACTTCGGGCTTTACCTGTTCCTACATTTAAAATCGCACTTTCCTTAGAATTTAACGCCTCTAAATTAACATTGACGATATCTTTCACATAAATAAAATCCCTTTTTTGTTCTCCATAGTTAAATACACGGGGGTTTAATTTTTTTTTCATCTGTAAATACAATTGATAAGTAATACTTGCCGAACTGCCTTTATGACTCTCTCCCGGGCCATACACATTGAAATATCTTAACCCTATAATTGAAGGAAGATTTTTATTATTTTTCCACAGTTCACGGACAAAACAATCACCTAAATATTTTGAGTACCCATATATATTATGAGGTATACATTTCTGACCTTCTTTCATAGGAGAAGGGCCTTCCCCATATACTCCGGCACTGGAGGCATAAACAAATTTTATATTATTTTTCACACAAAAATTTAATACATTTTTGAAACCGTTAAAATTAACTTCCATCATTTTCGTATCGTCTTTTAAAATTGTATCAGTGATAGCTGCTTCATGAAATACCGCGTCTAGTTTAGGCAGTTTTTTATAAATTGATTCATCTAAAATATCAGCACATATAATTTCAGCTTTAACGTCAAATAAATTCTTATAGCCTGAATGTGAAAAATTATCTAAGACAATAACTTTTGCCCCTTTAGCTTCTAAAGCCTTAACTATATTTGAGCCAATGAATCCTGCCCCGCCTGTAACTAAAACTTTCATTTTTATTTAATCTCCTTTTCTAATTCTTCAATTCTTTGTTCTAAACTATGTAACACCTGAATTACCGGATCCGGCAATTTATTATGGTCAAGATTAACTCCGCTAATTTTTTTATGCACAACAGGAAAATTTATTCTACCGGGGACGCCTACAACAGTGGCATCCTCCGGAACATCTTTTATAACCACAGAACCTGCTCCTATTCTTGCCCCCTTATTAATTTTTATAGGGCCTAACAAAATAGCGCCTGCACCAATTACAACCCGATTCCCAATAGTAGGGTGCCGTTTTGTCTTTTCTTGAGAAACTCCTCCAAGAACAACGCCTTGATAAATCAACACATCTTCTCCTATTTCAGTAGTCTCTCCAATAACAACACCCATACCATGATCAATAAAAAAACGCCTTCCTATCACAGCCCCGGGATGTATCTCTATACCCGTAAAAAACCGAACAGCATGAGAAATAAGCCTTGCTTCGGTTTTAAACTCTTTACTCCATAACCAATTAGAAATACGATGTCCCCAGATAGCATGCAGCCCCGGATAACACAGTAAGATTTCTACAGTGCTGCGAGCAGCAGGATCTTCTCGGAAAGCAGTTTTAATATCCTCTTTTATTCTGGCTAAAAATTTCATTTCACCACAAAAACAGACTTTTCAGGAAACTTAATATTAATTAAACATTCAAAATTAATCTATATCAAATATAGTTAAATTCTTTAATGCTTAAATTAACCCATGCAGGGTTTAGTCCCTTTATGCTTTTTTTTCCTGCATCTCCAACGAAATTTTCTTTTCTTTCTTTTAGGCATAACTTTAATAGGGTAATAGAAATCAATACAAATGTCAAATACTTTTATTGGGATAAAAATATTTTTTAAATTTCATAAAGGATTTTGCTCTATGGCTAATATTATTTTTTACTTCTATCGACAATTGAGCGACGGTTTTATCAAATGTTGGCAAATAAAATACCGGATCATATCCAAACCCATTTTCTCCTGCCATTTTAACCCCTATAATACCCTTTAATTTGCCTTCAAATAATTTCATAAACTCTCCACCTTTAAATAAGACTAAACAGCAGGAGAAATAAGCTGTACGTTTTTCAACAGATAAGCCTTTAAGCTCTTCAATCAATTTTAAATTATTCTTTAAATCAGTAGCATTTTTGCCGGAATACCTCTTAGAATAAACTCCCGGCGCACCGTTTAAATAATCCACGCAAAGGCCGGAATCTTCGGCGATTATATAATCATCGGTATATGCAGCTGAAATAGGTAATGCTTTTTTTACGGCATTATCTAAAAAAGTCTTACCGTTTTCTACAATTCTAAACTTTTTATCGAGTTCATTCAAAGATACAATAGGTATCTCTATCCCTTCGAGAATACGCTTAATCTCTTTTAATTTGCCTTGATTTGAAGTAGCTATTATTAATCTCATTATTATCCTCTATTAACATGAAATACGCTTCGCTCAATACTCAATACTTTGACAATACATCATGCTATGCGAAATATATTGAAATATAATGGAATTCATTGTTTAAATACAATTTATATGATTTTTATTTCCATTTATTTCGCGAAATACACAAATTCATATTCATTTCGCTTATTTCTACTATATTTCAAAACAAATATCCTATTAAATCTCTTCCAACAGCTCTTTTGCTTTTAAAAGGTCTTTCTCCCGAACCAACAATTGAACGCCTCCCATCCCATAAGTTAAATGAGGTCGATATCCTCCGAGGTTGTCTGCAGAAATAACAGTGGCTATACCGTTTGATTCAATAAATCCTTTTGCAAGTTCTGCTTCAGATTTATTTAAAAAATTTTTAACAACGACTAATTTCTCCATAATTTATTTTCTTATTTCATATTACCTATCCAGATTCAAATAGCTATATTTTTTATTTTTACTGACAATTATTTAACGTTACCACCTTAACTTATTATTGTATCTTTAAAGTTTTTAGTGCCTTTTCAAAATCTTTTTCTACTCCTTCATATAGCTCCGGCCTTGAATTAGTAACTATGGTAAACATTTTTTGATTTTTAATAAAAACAACACTTTCTCCTCTCATAGGAAATAAAAAATTTTTGTTTTCTACCACGTATTCCAAAGCCATAATACCATTAACAAATCTCTTTCTAGTCTCGACGACTTTCATCCCATATAGCCAACCTTTCTTTTCCATATCATCGATAACACTCTGTATGTATTCATTATCCTCAAGTTTTGTGGAATATTCCTCATCAGTATATCCATGAGGAATATCTTGAAAACTTACACTAAAATAAGAAGAATTTCTTACATTATCCCTAACAAAGCTAACTCCTTTTGGAGAATGTTTCTCTACCTTGAAATCTGGCGGAGGGATAATTTTAAACAATCCCGACATATGTTCAAAATAAATCTGATTAGTTATTTCTATATTATTTAAAGCTTTTTCAAAATCAGAAATATCTTCATTAAAGGTTTTATCTAAAAACCCAAGATATTGGAAAGAATAAACCATATTATCCTTAAAAAATAAATAAAATTTCAATCTAACAATGCCTATTTCTGTCTTAGTATCCTGATAGTAAATCTGGCAAGGGACTCCTAAAAACTCAATTTCTTTTTCAAAAACAAACTTAGGATTTTTTTTATTTTTAAACACTTTATCTTGATATTTTTTAAAACTTATTCGATAAGGAACAGTTATCTGTATTTGAGATTCTTCCTTTGGAGAGGAAAAATTAATTATTTCTCCCATTTCTGATTTAATATTCTTATTTTTTATCCACCCTACAGGAGGAAAAAATTTCATTCCATATTTTAATAATTCTTCATCCGGAGTTTCTGCTAAAACACTTGTTGCAATATTATCCGAATTATTAACATTTTCTTCAACTAAGGGCTTCTGGTTAATCTTTTTCGGAATAACTACTTTAATACCGTCAATAAACTCCAAATCTTCCAAATAATATGTTATGGGGATACCTTTTATATCTACCTTTATAGAGTCAGGGGTTTTCTCAATAATCTTAGCTTCAACTGATTTGCCATTCTTAAACACAATAGACTCAGCAAATGATGGCATCGTAAAGAATAAACTCAATAAAAAAACTACCAAAAAATTTAACATACTCCCCCTTCTTTTTCAATATATTCTTCAACTTATTATTTTCACGCAATACGCAATACTCGTTACGCAATACTAAATATATAAATCATAAATTAGGCAATACATCCTTAAAAATCTTTCTCTGCATATCAATTATTTCATCTATACCTTTTTTACCTAAAATTATCAGTTCATTTAAATCTTTATGAGAAAAAGTTCCCTGTTCCGCGGCTCCTTGAAGTTCAACAAATTCTCCGTTTCCTTTCATTACTATATTTAAGTCAACATCAACTGTTGAATCCTCTTCATAACCTAAATCTAAAAGATAATTCCCTTCTAAGATTCCTACACTTACTGCCCCTAAAAAATCATTTATACTGATTTCATATATTTTTTTTTGTTTATAAAGACCGTTTAAACTATCAACAAGAGCTATAAATCCTCCAATAATTGAGGCTACCCTTGTCCCTCCATCAGCTTGAATCACGTCGCAATCAATTTTTATACTGCGTTCCCCTATTTTTTTTAAATCCACAACACTCCTTAAACATCTGCCGATAAGCCTTTGTATTTCCATATTTCTTCCGGAAACTTTATCCCTTTTCATTCTGGTATGAGTTGAACGCGGCAACATTCTATATTCCGCTGTAACCCACCCTTCTCCTGTGTTACGCAAAAAATCCGGGACTGATTCCTCAACACTGGCATTACAAATAACCTTGGTATTACCTAATTCTATCAAACATGAACCTTCCGGATATTTTATAAAATTTCTTTTTATATTAACTTTTCTTAATTGGTCAAATTCCCGGTTATCAATCCTTTTACCATTCATATTGTCTCCTTAAGTTAAACCCAAAATTTTCATTAAACCATAGCTAATAGTCTTAATCTTTTGGGCTTAGAAAAGTTGCAAAAAGCCTCGACATATTCAGCGAGTATGCCTGCATTTTTTGTAACTCTTTCTTCTCCAAAATCTTATAACTCTTCATCTATGCCTAATGCGAAATATGGGTTAAAATTATTAATATGGCACCTTACTAACATACTATTGAAACATTAAAAGTATATAACTTTATTATACGCGATATTTTCAGATGAATAAAATCAGACATCACCCAAAATACTTTTACCGGAGGGGTCTATACTGACAATTAAGGGAAAATCTTTAACTTCTAATCTGCATATTGCCTCAGGGCCTAATTCTTTAAAGCCGATTATAGTTTTAGATAAAACTTTTCCGGCTAATAAAGCCCCGCAACCGCTAGGTGAATAAAATATATACCCTTATATTTTTTTACTAAATCTCTTACCTTTTTGCTTCGTCTGCCTTTACCAATCATTCCTATAAGCCCTTGTTTTAATAAAGGTTCAGCAAAAGGGTCCATACGGGAAGAGGTCGTTGGGCCGCAGGAACCTATAGATTTCCCAGGAGGTGTCGCAGTGGGCCCGCAATAATAAATAATCTGATTTTTTAAATCTAAAGGTAATTTTTTGTTTTGCTTTATTAACTCAACCAACTTTTTATGGGCCTGATCTCTGGCAGTATAGATAATCCCTGAAAATAAAACTTCATCTCCAGCTTTTAAAAGTTTAATTTCTTTTTTTGTAATCGGTGTATTGATATTTTTCATAAGATTATTTTTTTAATATTTACAGACGCGCTTCTTAAAGCATGACAGCTTATATTCACCCCTACAGGCAACCCTGCTATATGAGTTGCTTCTTTTTTTATTTTTACTGCCAGACAAGTGGTATTAC
The DNA here is from genome assembly GCA_030601015.1 of Candidatus Omnitrophota bacterium. Lineage (GTDB taxonomy): Bacteria > Omnitrophota > Gorgyraeia > Duberdicusellales > 4484-171 > JAGLSE01. The sequence goes on from JAUVUO010000051.1 coordinate 6,490, forward strand.
CGCCTAACCCCATAGGCCCAATTTTTAAAGCGTTTATTTTTTTTAATAATGTTCTTTCTAATTTACTTAAAAAAACATCTCTATTTGGTTTATTTATTTCTGAAAGGAGAGCCTTTTTAGCTAAAAGAAGGGCGTGATCCGAAGTCCCCCCAATTCCAACTCCAACAACAAAGGGAGGACAGCTTTCCGGGCCGGCTTTTTTTACGGTTTCAAGAACAAACTCTTCAATTTCATTTACCTCTACAGTAGGGTTAAACATTCTAAGTTGAGATTTATTCTCACTACCGAAACCTTTCGGTAAAATAGTTATTTTAAGATCCTTATAATTTTCAGAAAAATTTATATGAAAAATACCTCCTTTATAAGATGACTTGCCTCTTTCTAAAGGGTCAACTATAGATGGCCGTAAATAATTTTTTTTATACCCTGATTCAATGCCTTCTTTTATTGTATCAATTAAATCTGAAGAAATTTTGATTCCTTTGCCTGCTTCGATAAAAATTATCGGCAGCCCTGTGTCCTGACAAATTGCTAATTTCTCAGCCTCAGCTACATTTGCGTTATCTAAAATCCATCGAAGTGCTGTTTTAGCTTTCTTATTTTTTTCAGATAAAAAAGATTTTTTTATAAGTTTATACACATCCTTACGTAAAGAAAAACTTGCAGTTTCTACAAGTTTTTCCATTTCTAACTTTAATTTTGTTTTATTCATCTTAATCATTATTATTTATTTAAAATAATTTATCAAATTACATTCTATCATTTGATTCCTAACTTCTTATGCATCTGAATTAATATTTTAACATTAATCTTGTGGTTTAAACAAATTCTTTTAAAAGTCTTTAATTTATTCTCCAACAAGCTTTCATAAGGATTCTGAGGCTGTAAAACAAAAAATAAATCCGGTTTCACCTTTTTAATGATACCAATGCACTCCATTAAATCTGCTTCAGAAGTATTTTTCCCAACAACTGCCTTAACAAATACCTCTTTTTTTAAAGCAATTTCCAAAAACTTCATATGCTCATCCCATAAAACTCTATCATTCGTAGATGTCGGCAATTTAAAATCCATAGAAATTATATCTATATACTCAATTATGTCCCTCAAGTTTTGATATAAAACTCCATTTGTCTCCAAATAAACTTTTCTTCTATCCATTTTTAATGTTTCTGCTAATTTTTTCAAAAATTTAATTTGTAAAAGCGGTTCCCCACCTGTTAATGATACAGAATGAAAATCCTCAAAACAATTAATTTTACTCATAATATCCGAAAGACTTTCTTTAGCATAAAAAACCGATTTAGTATCACAAAAAGCACATTTCAGATTGCAGCCGTAAAAACGGACAAAAACCTGCTTTTGCCCTTGATATAATCCTTCTCCTTGTATACTCTTAAATATTTCTACTATTTTTGATTTCATCTTTGATTATTTTAAAAGAGGATCTTTTAAGCCTAATTCGTTAAATGCCTGTATTCTAAATCGGCAGCTATCA
>JAUVUO010000195.1 GCA_030601015.1 Candidatus Omnitrophota bacterium
AAAAAAAAATTGAAATTATAAGGAGAGTTTATGATTCGGCTCGCACAAAAAAACAGAGTGTATCAGCGGTTTTCTGCGTTTAAGGTTAAAGGTTTATTTGTATTTTTTCTTTTGATTCTGCCGGTTTCAGCGTATTCTTTCTCATTAATTGATGCTCAAAAGGATTATCTTTACGGGAATTATGAGGAAGCTATTCATAAAGCTAAAATTCTTAAAAAAACTCCGGATGTCTTATATTTTTTGGGTTTAGCTCATACTAAAATGGGTAATTATTCAAAAGCCAGGGGATATTTACAGAGGCTGATAAAAAATTATTCTCGTTCGAAATTTTATAGCCAGGGATTGGTAAAATTGGCAGATACGTATTTTTTAGAGGATAATTTAGAGAAAGCTAATCAGTTATTTAAGGAAATAGAAAAAAAAATTATTAATTTGGACAGTAGGCCTACGGTATTATTGAGGTTAGCTCAAATATCCAGCCGCCAAGGTAATTTTAAAGATAAAAATATGTATATTAATCTATTAAGACGTAAATATCCTCAATCTGCTGAAATAAAATATGCTAAAATTTTAGAAAATTATGGCGATTTTTTTACTATTCAGGTGGGTGCTTTTACCGTGAAAAAAAATGCGTCATTATTAGCGAAAGAGCTTAAGGGCAGTTACGATGTGTATATTGAAAAATCTCAAAACATTTTTAAAGTGAGGGTTGGCAAATATTCAAACAGAAGGAGTGCTCAAAAAATTACCCTTGAATTATTAGATAAAGGGTATCCTGCCAGGATTTATCCATGAAGATATCAGACTTTAGACCTGAGACCTAAGACCTGAGACTGAAGAGAGAAAAAAGAAGAGAGAAGAGAGAAGACTGAAGATGTAAGACAAAAAAATAAGAAAAGACATAAGATATAAAACAGAAGACTGTAGAATAAAAATTAAAAAAATAGGCATGAGACGTAAAAATATATGTCAAGAAATTTTAAAAACATAAAGGCTTGGAAACATTCTGATGATTTAGTAGTTGATATTTATTCAGTAACAAAATTTTTTCCAAAAGAAGAATTATATGGCCTTGTTTCTCAATTGAGGAGAGCCGCTGTTTCAGTACCAACCAATATTGTGGAAGGTTCAGGTAGAGAACATAAAAAAGAGTATTTACATTTTTTATATATTGCAAGAGGGTCGTTAAGTGAAGTTATATATTTAATTCATATTTCAAAAAGACTTGGTTATATAGAAGATATACCTTTCGTAAAATTGAATGATTTAGCTGAAGAAGTTGCGAAAACTCTGTATGGACTTATTTTAGCTATTAAAAAAGAAACAAATTTTATATCGATAATAATTGCAGTAACAACGAGTTCTTTAATCTTATATGGTGGAAATTTATTTAATCTTAGGTCTCAGGCCTGAGGTCTTTTATCCTTTAAAATGTCTAAAATATTTTTTATAGTTGGCCCTACTGCTTCAGGGAAGACTGAAGTTAGTTTTCTGCTTGCCAAAAGAATAAAGGCTGAAATAATTTCTGCTGATTCTATGGCTATTTATAAAGAAGCGGATATCCTAACTTCTAAACCTCCTCGAAATATTCTTAACGCGGTGAAACATCATTTTGTTGGGACTGTTTCTGTTCATGAATCTTATAATGTTTATGATTATTATACTTACGCTAAAAAGGTTTTGATTGATTTACATGAAAAAAATGTTTCTCTGATAGTTTGCGGCGGAAGCGGACTTTATGTTAAGGCTTTGCTGGATGGTATATTCGAGGGTGCGGGAAAAGATGAGAAATTCAGGAATGAACTCATTGAAAGGGCAAAAAAATTTGGAAATGAGACTTTACATCAAGAATTAGAAGACATTGACCCTAAAACCGCTAAAAAGTTATCGCCAAATGATTTAAACCGTATTATCCGGGCTTTAGAAGTTTATCATTTAACAGGAACCAAAATTTCTTCAAAGCAAAAACAGACAAATGGGATTTATGGAATGTTACCGATAAAAATATTCGGATTAAGATTGAAACGAGACCATTTGTATCGGCGAATAAATGAAAGAGTTGATAAAATGTTTGCTCAAGGTGCTGTCGCTGAAATTAAAAGGCTTCTATCTTTGAATTTAAGCCTTACCGCAAAAAAAATTATCGGGGTTAGAGAAATAAAAGCTTTTTTAGAAGGTGATATTACTCTTGAGGAATCGAAGGAAAATATAAAAAAAAATACTAGAAATTTTGCAAAAAGGCAATTAACTTGGTTTTATAAAGATAATAGGATAGACTGGATTGATGTTGATGATATCAATTCTACACAAATTTGTGATATAATCATAAACAAAAATTAAATAAAATGAAATATACAATTAAAAAGTTCCTTCGTCCCGGTTGGTTGGTTAATTTTAATAAATTCAATAAAATTGCTGCTTCGTTTTTTATTGGGGCAATATTTTTTCTTCTGATTTTTGCATATCTAATTTTCGGTCAATTTAATTCAACTATTATTGTTTTTTGCCTTGTTATAGTGAGTCTTTCTATTTTTTTTAAAATAGCTGCTAAATATCTTCTAAAGGCTAAAAATATTTCAATTAAAAGCGATCATTTAATTATTGAATTAGTAGGCTTAAAGATAAAAATTAGATTTAAAGATATAATAGAAGTTGGTATTATTACCCCTTTTCACCTTCCTCCCAAAATTATGGCCATATATGATTTTGATGAATCGGATAGGGTTATATACATAAAAAGAAAAACAAACTGGTTATTACGTTTCGCTTTTGTTGAGAATCAAACAAGATATTTTTTGTTAAATGACCCTGAAAATTTTATTGCTTCGTTAAAGGAAAAAACAAAAGATATTGAATTTATAGAAAAAGATTTTACAAAAAAAGCAGTCCTTGCAAACAAGGAAGGTTTAGGAACTAAGAGAGTTATCGGGGTATTAACATTTATTATTGTTCCAATAGTAATATCGATTTTGTTTATACCAAAGATACAATTAAAATTTAATTCAATTTTTAGTAAAGTTTATCAAGTAAAAGGTAATAGTTATTATAAAAACAATAATTTTAAAGCTGCCATAATTAATTATAATAAGGCTGTGGATTTTAATCCTGAAAATGCTGAAATTTATAATCAGCTTTCTTATGTATACCATAAATTAGAAGACTACGATAAAGCTATTCAGTTAGGGCTTAAAGCTATAACGATTGATTCAAAACTTGTCGAAGCCTATCAGAATTTAGCTGTGATTTATAGAAAACAGCAATGGTATGAGCTGTCTATTGAGACTTGCAAAAAAATTATTAGTCTTGATGCTTATTCTTTTTCCGCG
>JAUVUO010000162.1 GCA_030601015.1 Candidatus Omnitrophota bacterium
AAACTTATCGGGAATATAAAAGAGAAGAAGATTGGCGAGTTGTGGAATTCCAAGGGCCATAATTTAATAAGAGAAAAAATAATAAAAAAAGGTTGTATCGGCTGCCTGATGAGCTGCTATGACGAAGCCTTCGGAATGGATAGTATTGGAAAGAGAATGGTTCTAAATTTAAAAAGATTAAAAAGCAAAGGCTTATATAAGTATTTACATTGGTTTTTAAAGGGCTGGTTAAAGCGGCTTAAGTTTTATTATTCTTACAGATGCTCTTTAAAAGAAATCATAAAAAGGCTAAAGGTTTCTTTCAAAAATAAAAAATTATTTAAAAGACAGTTGAGTATCAAGGTAAATAAGGAAAAAATTGAAGAGAAATTAAGTGAAATTGAAACGGTAAAAGAAATGATTAGAAAAGAAATAAAACTTTTAAAATAGGCTTTGCTAATTTACAGAAATATCAAAATATCCTGATAATACATGGGAAAAATGAAAGTATCTCTTTATGTTCCCTGCTTTAACGCGGAGGAAAATATTAAAGCTTGTTTAGAGGCAATTTTAAAACAAAGTTTTTCTGTAGAGGAGATATTGGTTATAGACGACGGTTCTACAGATAAAACATTAGATATAGTTTCCCAATTTCCCGTAAGAATTATAAGGCATTCTGAAAATGAAGGATTAGCATCCGTTAGAAATACAGCCGTTAAAAGCGCTAAAGGAGATTTTTTAGCTTCACTAGATTCAGACTGCATCCCTGAAGAAGGGTGGTTAGAAGAGCTTATGAAAAATTTTTCTTCAAAGACAGCCGGGGTAGGAGGAAGATTATTAGAATCTTCCTCCGATAGCATTGTAGATACGTGGAGCTTAGCACACATGAGACAAGATTGGGGAGATAATAAAACTGATTCGATTCCTTTTCTATCGGGGTCAAATAATGTTTTCATAAAGAAAATTCTCTTTGATGTAGGGGGGTATGATGAAGAATGCTTTAATAATTACGAGGATGTAAGTATTTCTAAAAAGATCAAAAAAGCAGGGTATGCTTTGATATATGAACCTTACGCGCGAGTCCATCATGCAAGAAAGAATAATTTTTTCTCTTTATTGAATAGATTCTGGAACTGGAATTTTGGTTATCATAAAGAGAAAGGATATTACAAGAATTATCAAGGTTTGTGTTTAAAGATAAAAGAAAATATAGGCCTTTCTAATCGATTTATAGAAGAAGATTTTGCTGAAAAGAAATTTCAGCTTCTATATTTTGATTTCCTGCTATCTATTCATCTTACATTTAAGGATTTATCTTTTATGCAAAATGGAAATATTCATTCTTTGATAACAACAGATAACTCTTTCTATGCTTTTTATCTTAGTTTGGTGGATTTAAGTTTTTTTTATCGTTTGGATTCCGATAAAAAACTGCTAAGAACATTTGTTTCTTGTGAGGATAAATTTGCTCAGAATTTTTTCGTACTTTTACTTCTGATGGGGAAAAGTATTAAAAACATGGCCGGTGATTCCTTTGTTGCTGAGTTATACAAATATCTTTTGAGGAACTTTGTAAAAGGGGGGAGTAGTGAGGCGGATTTTTTATTGAAGAAATTGTTAGTATTGGTTGAGCTTCGTGATGATTGGAGTGATTTTCTGAAGAAGGAACAGGCTAACCTGGAAAGAGAAGTTTTAAGGGAGTTCGTTGAAAATTTTAAGAAATGGTTTTATGTTTTGGATTATCATCTTCCGGGCAGCGTATGTTTAATTAAAATGTCTCAGAGGCAAACAATAAAAGAGGAGGGATTAAAATGAAAAGGACACCTACAGGTTCAGCGGCTATATTTGCTTCATGGATAGCGCTTTTATCAGGAATTAGTTTAGCAGCGTTCTTTTATGGCTCAAAATCATGGAGTATATTATTAATAATTCTAGCAACAAGTTTTATAACAGCCGTTATATTGAGAGTATTAGCCAATATAAATGAGTTTCTATTTAATTTGAATAGCAATTATTCTTTGGTTAATAAGATTGATGAGGAAAGCCAGACGTTTAAAGGAATGGATCCGGTGTTTCAAAATTTAGAAAGCATTAACAACGAAATACACAAATTAACCTCTTTTTTCGGGCAGATTGAGAAGCATTTGGATTTAAAAAAATGAAGAGAGCTTATTAATCTGTTTTGAGTAAAACATAATAGATATGGTGTAAGAGCGAGGTTAGGCCGGCAATTTGCTTTTATAGTTATAGCGGGAGATTAGAATAAAAGCTAAAGATAAAATGTTCATAACCGTTTGAATCTATAGTAGGTATGTAATGTCAAAGCTTGCATAAATAACAAAAATAAAAAGCTTAGATTCCTAACAAAGTAATGTTAAAATATTATTGCATTTTTGGTTCAGGGATATTATACAGCGGGTATTGTTTTTAAGAATAATATGTATCTATCTAATCAAGATTGAAGATGTTCAAGAATAAAATGAAAAATCTATATTTGTACCGCCGTATTTTATGGGATATGGCTAAAATACAACTTAAATCGAAATATGCCGGATCTAAGCTTGGTATATGGTGGGCGGTGGTTATCCCTTTGATATTAGCAGGAAGCATTGATTTTGTGTTTACAAAAATTTATAATATAAAAATTTCGCATTACTCTCTTTTTGTTCTTGCCGGTATTATTCCATGGCTTTTTTTCTGCAACGCTTTAACAGAAGCGACAAATTCTTTCTTTGATAGTAAACAATTATTACGACAGAATATATTCCCCCGGGAATTCATACCTATTTCTTCGGTTTTAAGCAACTTTTTGAATTTTCTTATAGGGTTAATATTCTTATTGCCTCTATTTTTGATTTTCAATTTTAAAATAATAGCATGTTTAGGATTTCTATTGATAGTAATATTATGTAACTTTGTTTTTGTTGTCGGTTTAGGAATCTTATTTTCTTCTATAAATGTTTTCTTTCGAGATCTTAACCATTTTCTTTCCATTAGCTTTATGGCATGGTTTTGGGTTACCCCGATTTTTTAATCTTTAGATATGCTGCCTCCGTCTTTTCGCTGGGTTTGCTTGGTGAATCCGTTAACTCACTATGTGACTGCATATAGAGAAATTTTATTTAAAGCCGAGGCTCTTTCTTTTTTTACTGTATTTATCCTATTCCTGATTTCTTTTATATCTTTTATAAGCGGTTATTTGTTTTTTATTAAAAAAGAACAGAATTTATTAAAAAAAATATGAGCATAATAAAATTCAGCAATGTGTGGGAAAAATACCGCATTAAATTTGTAAAAGGGAAAAAGGTTTCCTGGGAAGAGATATGGGCGTTAAAAGGGTTAAGCTTTAATGTTGGCAAAGGAGAAGTATTAGGAATAGTCGGGGAAAATGGGGCAGGAAAATCCACGATTTTAAAGTTAATCGCCGGTATGCTTATTCCGGATAAAGGAGAGATTGATGTTAAAGGTAAAGTATCTGTATTGATGGAATTAGGTGCGGGCTTTAACGTTGAATTTACAGGTAGAGAGAACATAATTCTTAATGCCAGAGTATATGGATTAAACGAAGGTAGGATAAAGAAACAAATGGAAAGCGTTATAAGATTCGCTGATATTGGCAAATTCATAGACGCACCGATTAAATATTACTCTCAAGGGATGCATATGCGTTTAGCTTTTGCTTTAGCTATATTTGTAGAACCGGATATTTTATTGATTGATGATATTTTAGCGGTAGGCGATATGGAGGCCCAGCAGAGATGTGTAAGCAAGATATTTGAATTAAAACAAGCTGGCAAAACCATTGTTTTAGTAAGCCATAATATGAGTATGGTAAGCAAGCTATGTGATCGAGTAATCCTTTTAAATAGAGGTAACATTATTCAGGAGAACATATCCGCAAAAATAATCTCTTATTATTTAGATACGATTGGGAATAAAAATGGTGTTGTCGTTTTAGAAAAAGAGAAAATAAGAGTAGTATTTAATAATGGCAGGATAAGTATAACCTATAATGGGTTTTATCTTACGAAAGACGCAGGCGGCTATGTTACTTTTCTTGATTCCGATATTAATAGCTGGTCTTCTTCTCTTGGTCTCTATTGGAGTATAAAATTTAAGAGTTCTGATGGGTTCGTCGTAGAAGGGGTAACTCCCAATGGGATTCTTCTACAAGTTTGGACTTTCCGATTAAGAGAAGAACA
>JAUVUO010000122.1 GCA_030601015.1 Candidatus Omnitrophota bacterium
TGACTTTTTATATCATAAAAAACCTTTTTTGCAAGTTCAACTATTTCAGGCCTATTTTTAAGGAGAGGCAAAACAGCTACACAATAAGGCGAAAAATTAGGGTTTAATTTTAATACTGTCCTAAGCTTTCCCCTAACTTCTTCTTCATGATAGGCATCAGAAATAATAGCAAAAAATGTTCTATCAACCCCTGCTGAAGGTTCTATAACAAAAGGTATATATTTCTCTTTTCTAAGATTATCAAAAAAAGATAAATCTTTTTTACTTACTCTGGCATGTTCACTTAAATCAAAGTCTCCTCTATTGGCTATCCCTTCCAGCTCGCTCCATCCAAAAGGAAAGTTAAATTCAATATCTGTACACCCTTTCGCGTAATGGGCTAATTCATCTTTATCATGTTCCCTTAATCTCAAATTTTCCTTTTTTAACCCGATTTTTTCTATATAAAAATTCAGTCTTTCCTGAACCCAATATTCATATGCTTTATCAGCTTCTTTAGGATTCACAAAATATTCTATTTCCATTTGCTCGAACTCTTTCATCCTAAAAATAAAACTACCTGTAGTTACTTCATTCCTAAAAGCCTTACCTATCTGGGCTATTCCTAAAGGCAGAGGTTTGTGGGTTACATTCATCACATTAGCAAAATTAACGAAGATTCCTTGTGCCGTTTCGGGCCTTAAATAAGCATAATAAGGATCATCTTCAGTAGCACTCATATTAGTTTTAAGCATAAGGTTAAACTTTCGAGGTTTATTTTGTTTAAGATCTATATCACTTTTACAATCAAGGCAAATATATAGGCCTCCATCCTTTTTTTCTAATTTATCCACTCTAAATCTTTTTTTACATTTAGGACAGTCTACCAGTAAATCCGAAAACCCCTGTAAATGGCCGGAAGCTTTAAAAACTCCCTCCTGCATAATAATACTGCTGTCTAATCCGACTATATCTTCCCTTTCTTCCACATACGTCTGCCACCATATGTCTTTTATTCTCTTTTTCAATCGAGCTCCAAGGGGCCCGTAATCCCATACACTGGAAAGACCTCCATAAATCTCAGACCCTCCGAAAACAAAGCCCCTTCTTCGGCATAAAGAAACTATTTTGGTTAATTTATCTTGACTCATTTTTATTTTAATTTTTTTGCGTTATTTTGTTATTTAAATTACCTCTCAAACTTTAAGTTGTTATTATACCCTAAAAAAAAAAAAAAATAAGAAAAATTTTCAAATTCACAAAATTTACAATTCCTTTGCTAATCACCCTTTTTATTACACCTATTATTATTTTTTCAAAAAATATCTATTTTCTCTCATCTTCATATATAACTTCTATTTCATAAGGGCTATTAACAATAATTTCCGGGCCGTTATATTCTCTTACCCTGCCGGTTACTTCAACAATTTTACCTCTATAATAATTAACAGGGTTTATATCTTTTTCATAAAACGAATCTAAAACATTATTAAAAATAACAACAGTAAAGTCTGTCTTCCAAGTTTTACCAAAATTCAAAAAAGTACACTTTTTAGATCTATAAGTATTCAAAACCTTTCCTCGAACTCCCTTTATTTGATTAATATACTCGCGAGCCTTTAAATGCGAAATAACTTCATAATCTGCCCATAAACCCTTTTTACCAGCCCTGGCCTGTTTCTGATTTTTCACAAACTCATCCGCGTACTTAATGTTAGGCGGCCTTGAATATAAAACAGCGTATCCTTTTTTTATTAGTTCCGAATTTACTAAAACACCGTCCACAAAACAATACCCTAAAAGTCTTCCATAAATATCTTTTTTTTCTACATCAAATTCCACCTTGACATGTTTACCTTGAACTAATTTGGAATTAAAATCTTTTGATTCTAAAGAAAAAGGCTGGGGAGAATATACAAACTTCCCTCCCTTTTTAATTCTTATTTCCGGTGTGTCCATACCTATATACCTCAACAATTTACCATTTGAAAGTTTAATAGTATCTCCATCAATAACTTCTATAACTTTAATATTGGAATAATTTGGGGCAGCGCCGCAGGAAAGAAAAAAAACAACTAAAAATATTAATTTCTTGGCCACTAAGGATTTCTAATTATTTTAACAAAAATATTTTGAGCAATATTTTGTTTGGGCAGGAGATATTTTCTCGCAGAAACTCTTAATCTTTGAATATCTGTATCTAAACTATCTATTTTGATTACAACATCATTATCTGACACCTTGGCTTTTATTAGGCCTTTTGATTCGTTAACACCAATTATATCACCTCTCATCATTTTTAATGTCTCCAAAGAATGGCTCCATAATTCACTATATCCACTTTTCACATTGCCGGTAGCTGAATCATTACCCAAAGTATACCCTGTTACTAACCCCACCCCAACAAAAAGAGTAGTTGCTAAACATCCCCCCAATAACAAAACACCTATACATAACACGACTATTTTTTTCATTTCACTTCTCTCATCCTTAGTTATAAGGATATCAACCTTTTTAAATTTTTCAAGAATTAATTATCTCAAACCCTTAAACAAAAATACCAACTTTTTTTAAATCTTCTACTAATGGGCCATACCCTTTAAATTGTATGCTAATTAAACCAATATCTTTTGCCGCGGAAATTAAATCTTGGCGATCATCTATATATAGAATATCTTTAAATTCATAACCTGACAATTCTTTCAAAAACCTATAAATTTTAATATCAGGTTTGACAGATTTAACCTTAAAAGACAATATCAGTCCTTGAAACATAGAAAAAATGTTTCTATGTTTCGAATAAAGGTATTCGAAATGTAATTCATTTGTATTCGATATAAGATATAAAGGGTATGCGATGTTTAATTTTTTTATTACTTCAATAATCTCTGTTTTAGGAAAAAATATATTACTCCAAGATTCAGCAAATTCATTATAATTTAAAGAAGCGGCAAATTTATTTTTAAAGTCTAAATAAAATTCGTTGCTGGATATCAACCCTTTTTCAAATTCTAAACCAAAATCATTACAAAAAATTTCTTCAATTATTTTATCGTTTGGAACATCAAGTTTATCTTTAATCTTATCCAAAGCGATATTAAAATCAAAGTCAAAAATCACATTACCTAAATCAAAAGCTATTACTTTCATAATCTTTTTTTATTTTAATATTAATCGCGCGATCTTCGGTATTACTTCAATATTACATTTTGTCAAAAAAATATTGCGCGCTTTTTTTAAGGTTAGGCTGCGCATTATGCTGGGGATTAAATCCCAATGTTTTTGTTCGTTCTAAACTATAAACTCTGTCTTTAAAAAAAGATTTTATCTTGCCTCCCAGATATGGGAAATTTAAAATTAACGGTTTAAAAAAATTCGGGATATTAATTGGCGGACTTGAATTTATAGCTTCACTGAATATCGTAAAAACCTCTTTAACAGTCAAAACATCTTTATCGGCAATAAAAAATGTACCTTCAAGAAATCCTTCTTTAGACAATGAATAAATCATTAAATCTACCACATTTTTCACATATACCAAATGAAATTTATTGCATCCTTTATTTATTAAAGGCAGCATCCGAAATTTCAAAAGTAAAAGTATCGTCTTAGTTAAATGTGGTTCGCCTTCTCCGTAAACCATACACGGCCTGATAATGATTGATTTCAATCCTTTTTCTCTATACCTTAAAACTTCTTGCTCAGCTTTTATTTTCGACTCACCATAAATGTTCGTAGCTTTATGGGGTAAATCTTCACATAATGGTATTTCGTCATTTCCGCTAATAACAGCTATAGAACTCAAATAAACAAATCTATCGGCCTTCATATTCAAAGCCAGATCACACATATTTTTTGTTCCTAAAACATTTATTTTCTCCAAAAGATAACAATCTTTATTCTGAACAAACCCCGCGCAATGAAATACAACATCTATGGTATAATTAATTATTTTTTCCATTGTATCTTTGCGTGTTATATCCGCATATATCAATTCTACATTGTAGGGTTTAAGGATTTTAGCTCTGTCCAAATTCCTGACAATACAAAAAATATGATTATCTTTGGACTTAGCAAGTTCTTCTACTAAATGCCTGCCTATAAATCCTGTTGCTCCGGAAATCAAAATATTCATTTTTTCTCCATACAATACAAATCATCAAATTTTAATCTATTACTATCTTTCATCTAATTTTTATTTTTTCAAAAAATTTATTTCATCTTCTCTTGCCTTCAAAATATTCTCTATCTTTTGACCATCCTGTTTCTCTATTTTCCACCCTGTGCCTTCAATATTTTCTCTTACCTGATAAGGTTTTCTTGCTCCCACAATAATTGAGGTTATTCCTTTTCTTGATTGTGTCCAATTGATAACTAATTGAGTTAAAGTTTTCTTATATTTAACGGCTATATCTTTTAATTGCCGCAAACAATGTTTATTAATTAAAAAAAACGGCTCGCTTAAATCCTGATGGTTCTTTCTGCATAAATCATCAGGAACTTTAACATTGTTAAAAAAAAATTTCCCGGTCAAAATTCCCGAATCTAAAGGGATATACCCTATTACAGCTATATTGTTGTTAATACAAAACGGGATTATATCTCTTTCTATTTCTCTTCTAAACATATTATAAGGCGGCTGAAGTACGTGTAAAGGAGAACTCTTCATAAACTCTTTCATTTGCTCTACTGAATAATTACTAACACCTACCGATTTAATTAATCCCTTTTTATAAAAATCACCCATCACATCAGCTGTCTCTGAAACTGAAGTCTCGGGATCCTGCCAATGCACTTGATATATATCAAAAAAATCAGTCTGAAGTCTTTGTCTTGATTCATCAAACTCTTCAAGCATTCTCTTTTTTTTAAGATTATGCTTAACGATTGGGCCACACCATGTAAGGCCTAATTTAGTCGCTAATATAATTTTATCTCTCAATCTTTTTTTTCTTATAA
>JAUVUO010000092.1 GCA_030601015.1 Candidatus Omnitrophota bacterium
TATATCCGGGTGATTATATGAATTTAGATAATTATCGTATAGATAAAGATTATTCGACTTGGCTGGTTGATGTAGGATTTGCCGATAGTTGTTATTTTTGGGGCAGCGTGGGAAGGAAAGTATCTAAAGAAAAGTTAAGAAGGCTTCTCCTTTCAGATTTTGTTAAAGTATTTGCAACCTATGTCGAAGGTGTAGATAGTGAATCAATTAAGACCGCGGTTGAAGAAGAAATAGATTTAAACAGATATGAAGACGGCGGAACGGAAACTCAAAAGGTCAAAAGTGAATTTACCCGGCAAATGAGAATAAATGATTATATAATTTTTTCGAAGGTAGATTGGGGAAGAATAAAACTTTATTTTGATGATGGTGCTTTTTTAGGCTATATAGATGTATTTCCTGCCGCAGAAGCGGAGAAATATAAGAATATTATAAAAGTAAAAATAAAGTCAGATAGAATAACCGGCCGGAAAGATTTGGAATGTATTACCAGAGTAATATCAAACATGAATTTATCTAAAATTATTGATAGAGGCGAGAAAGCAGGCTATATCAGGAGGACACTTAATTGTAGAATAATAGATAAGGCTGATGAAAATATAATTATAGTTAATGATACATTTCTGATGATTGAGGAGAATAGAAAATTTGTATTTGTTAAATATTTAAAAGGAAGAAAGGGCGGTATGGATTTAAAAGCTGTTATGGAACTTCTTCTGCTTAGAGCGGATAAAAATAAAAATTTATCATTAAATGGTATAGATTTTTCTAAAAATATAAATGATTGGGGATATATTTTAAGAGTTGCCGGCAGTCTTGAATATAAATGCATACTTTTTCAAAATATTTGGGAAAAGTATAGAGAATTCCAAAGAACTTTAAAGAAACAAGTCATAGAATATAATTTTATTATAGATAGAACTAATACTCAAGAATTTTTTAGAGATTTGGAATTAGAAAATTTAATTAAACAATATGCTTATAGTAGATTGGGAAAATTTATAGAAACAGTTAAGTATCTAGAGCCATTCCTGGATATTACTGAACAAAACGTAATGAAGATTTTAATGAGTAAAGAAGGGTTTTGGGATAATTCGCTAGTTTTGAGTATTTTAGGAATACCTACAGAAGGTTATGAAAGCGGATTTTTAAAGATGAGGGCTGACCTTGCAGATATTTTCGGCATAAATAAAAGAGAGATGTCGGATATTTTATTATCTAAAGAGAGGGTAGAAAGGCTGGTGACATTGTCAGAATTAATCTCAGAAGAGATAAGTCCAAAAGCAGCGGCAAAAATCGCATTAACTCGCGATATTAGAGAAAGTAGAAAGATCTTTTATAGAGCTAGGCGGGAAAAATATAAAAATGGGATATCTCTTACTCAAAGACAGGCGGCAATTATAGCTGTTTCAAGTAATCCTGAAACAGCTTTGTTAAAGGTTAGAAAGTTTATAAATGAAGGCCTGAGCCGGGAAAGTTCAGTTAAAAATGCCATAACGGATAGTAAGAATGATGGAGGGGCTGAATTAAGACAGTCGTATAGAGTAGTGGATTTAACGATAGAATTATTGATAGTTTCTATGTTATTAAATTTACAGAGAACAGCGTATTTTAAAAGGGATGAAGGCTGTTTTTCTTTTAGAGCAGGGCTCATTAAATCGTTAAATAAGAATATTTTTGATGGGAATATTGATAAGAACTATCTTGAAATAAATAAATACAGAAATGAAATTAGTCAAATTAAGAGAGGAAGAGAAACAAGAGCCGGGCCGAAAGAAAAGTTACAAGTTGCAAGTTACAAGTTCCAAGTCAGATATCATGAATCACCGATTACAACCCCTCAGTTATTAATTTTTAAGTATATAAATGACCCAATTTTAAATATTATTCATTTGATTAAGAATAATTTTTCCGCTAGCCACGGTTTATATGAAGAAGCCACCAGCCACGGTAAGGTTTTTTCTGATTCATTTTTAAATAGAGTGGTAGAGGTTCTTTTTGTCGCCCCCCACGATTTTTGGGGCTCTACAAATTCTATTGAGAAATCAGTATATGAAGACGGCGGGGAATATGTTTTAAAAGATTTGTCTTCTTTTGAAGAAATTTGTAAGGGAATAAAATATTATTTTCTTCTCGGGGTACCTATCTCAATTATTATTATTTTTTCACCGACCTTTTCATCTTACTTTATATTTGAGGCAATTTCTTTTATTGATATTGTATTCTTGGCGGCGATGGAAGAGCTGATTTTTAGAGCAGGAGTATATGAATATCTAAAAGAACATACAAACATTCCTTTAGCTTTCTTAACATCTTCCCTGATTTTCGCTTTAGTTCATTTTCCTGTATATGGTATGGATTTCATCTATAGATTACCAACAGGATTAATCTTTACATATGCGTATTATAAGACAGGCTCTTTAAAGTCACCTATTGTTTGTCATACTATGAATAATCTGATGGTATCAGTACCAATAATAGGAGAAATATTGGCAATATTTATTTCTATTATTCTTTGGATAAAGGAAATAAAAGAAATAAGAAGTAACTCATTGAAGAAGGTTATATTTAGGAAACATATGAATAAGAAGTTTTGGTGGAATTTTTCTTTTAAGGTAAAAACAGCTTTTATTGGTGTGGAGTTATTTTGTTTAGCAAATTTGCTTTTGCATTTATTAGAATTGAATTTTTATTTATATTATATCCCTGTAGACATCTTATGTATTTTAGTGCCTTTTTATTGGTTGCATAAAAATAAGGAATATGAAAATAATCGACAGAGAAATTTGATATTTTTATTTGATGGAGGAAGGGAAGTTGCCGCCAGCCACGGTTATATAAAGACCATCAGCCACGGTAAGGTTTTTTATTTGGAAACAGCAGAGTTAGGTTTGCTTCTTAATAGAATTGCAGAAGCTCTTTATCTCTCCCCCCGAGAATGGGGAGCTTTTGCAAATTTTATTAAGAAAACACAATATGAAGACGGCGGCACTCCCATTCAAGGCTTAGACAGCGCGGGAAAAAATAAGGGTATTTATATTTTTGGATCCATTTATCCTGGTACTTTTGATGGAGGCACTGTAAATTTAAAATCAAATGTTATAAAACAAATGTTTGCAGAGAAAAAAGGTAAAAGTTATGAAAAAGTTTATAAACAGTTTGTTAAGATAGGTGAATTACCGCAAACTTTATTTATGCCATTAGATAGGTATGATTTGGTTTTACTTTCTCATCTTTATTTATTTGGAAATACTAAAGGAGAAGAATTAATAGGGCTATATTTTGAGACTACTAAAGATAGAGACCGGAGTGTTAAGAAACTAATGGGTAAAAATTTAATTGAGGGCAAGAGCCGAAAGGGCTTTCATTTAAGGAATAAAGAGGTGAGAAACAGGTTAGAAAAGTATTATTCGAGCACAGACATGAAGGTTAGAGATCTTATTGTTTCATTCGGCTATTCTGAAATAATTTTAAATGTTTTGGTTATTGAAGAACAGATAGGAAAAATTAATAAATATAGATTTAATCGAAAGATTAAACTTAATAAGACAGATTTATGGATACTTTCACATATAGTCTTATGCGGGGCAACTTCTACAGCTTATTTGGAGGATTTGTATTGTAAAACAAAGAAAGAGAAGGACCATAGTGTGAAAAAACTTAAAGCTATGAGCCTTGTAAATTCAAAGAAAGTCGCGGCGGATACAGTATTATTTATTTCTGATAAAGAGGAAGTGGGTATTGTCAGTATTTTTAAGACATATTATGAAGATAGTTCTAAGGATGTGGAGTATTTGCTTAAATCATTAGTGCCGGAATTTAATCCTAAGATAGAAAAATTTTATAGGGAAGGAGTAATTTCCGGGTTGAATGTAGATAGTAAAGCTGCTGAGTGGATAGAGATTCTTTTTGATAATAAACATTATTTAAATAAATATTCGCTGGAATTAGAAGAGCACATTATTTTAATGGCGGTTTATTCAGGTAAAATTACTCCTAGTGATGTATTTGATTATACGGCTGTTTATGAAAATAAGAAAAAAAGTGAAGGGAAGATAAAGAGGTTATATACTCGGGGATTTCTAAATAAAGGTGAGGTTAAGGGTGAATATTCTCCGGCTGATAAGATGGTATCAGTTATTGGACGCGCAGTTGAAAAGAAAACAAATATAGATGAGTATTTGGCAGAAACAGAAGATATTTTGAATGCTCCGGTACAATCAAAAGATTTTAATTCATTTTGGGATAAGATTAAACCTTGGAAAGATATGATAATAGTAAATGATAATTATCTGAAAGTGTTTGCCGGCTTTATTTTGGGTATGGGAAAAATAGATATAGCCAGAGTATCTATTATTGCGGTAGAAACAGTAGATGATGCCGTTGATAGGTTGATTGATCTTGGATGGACAAATGAGGATTATAAAATTATAGATAAATTTGGAGAGTTTGAAGGATTAGTTGAGAAAGGAACTGAAAGAAAAGTTGTTTTAGGAAGTCTATGGAATTTGGGTATGTCAAGATGGATAGATGATTATGGAATAATGCTTTCGAAAAATACTATTGTTCAAAATAAAGAAGAGTTTAAAGGGAAACTTCTTTTATTGGAAGAAGGTATAAAAAATAATAATAAGAGAATAAAATTGTCGGATAATCAGTTAAAATTATTGGTTGGTATTCATTTAGGGGTTGGCCTTGGAGATATCAATAAGGTATGGGCTGAGTTCAACGAAACATTTTCGTATAATACTATCAGAATATTGAGGAAGAAAGGGGTAATAAATAGAAAAGAGAGTATTCTTACAAAAAAAGGTTTTGGAATTATAAATATTTTAGAGTCTTTTGGGAAAGGAGTTGAAGTAAAGGTAGACGCAGTAAGTATGGAGATAAGGGAATTTTATTCTGACGGTTTTGTTGAAGATAATATAGAAATTGTTAAAGACGATATTATAGCTGCTCCGGGAATAAACATTTCTGTTAATGTGGAAGAAACTAAAGAACTTGAAATAGCAATTGATGAAAGTGATGAAGATAAAATAAATGAGGCTAAAAATGATTACAATCAGTTATGGAAATTAGCTTACCCTTGGTTTGAGAAAATTTCTTTAAAAGAAAATGAGTTTAAAGTTCTTATTGCTCTTATGGTTGGTATGGAAAATTTCGGGAAAAAGTGGGTGGGTATATTGGATGTTTCAGATACTACAATAAGGATGATGGTACGTGATTTGAGGAAGTTGGGATGGGTAGTAAAAGATACATATGTAGTTAAAGCTAAAACTTATAAATTAAAGATGTTAATAGAAGATGGGACTCTTACATTAGATAAACTTTGGCAATGGGAATTGTCGAGATATATTGATGTCTACGGAGTAATGCTTAATGAGAATACATTTATAAAGACTGAGAAAGAGTTTTATAAAGTTTTTGATATTTTGATTTCAGGCATACGCTGGAATCAAGGAAGATTGTCTATTTCAAATAAGGATTTGTTTATAATTTTATGCTGCTATTTAGGAATTACTCTTGGCGGAATGGAAAAAATTTGGAGTAAAGAAAAAGACGCAGATAATAGTTATAAGTTTTTTAAAGATAAGAGCGGGTTAGTTCGTGGCTCTATTGAGACGCATAGCCGGGCGCTTAAAAATGAAGGATTTTTGAATGAGA
>JAUVUO010000165.1 GCA_030601015.1 Candidatus Omnitrophota bacterium
CCATTGATAAAAAAATATGATTGATAGTAAATACTTTATATTAAGTCGTTTTTTCTTGCAAAAAATGCGATTACGGTATATAGTAAATTGATAGTAAATATCATTAAATATATAAATAAAACTTAGCTAAAAATAGGAATTTTATTGGCTGGAATAAAGGAAAAGGCAAATATAATTGATTTATTTTAATAAGGGGTAAAGAGATACTTTGTCATCTCTTTTAGAGGGTAAATAATAATAATTGTTAGAAGAGATTTATTTTATTAATAATAAAACAAAGAAATTTTTTTCCAAAAATGATATAAAATATGAGTTATTTTAAATTATTAGGATTTGAAAAAGAGCCATTCTCTACGAGTCCGGATCCGGATTTTTTTTATTTTTCACCGGAACATGAAAAATCATTAACTCATATTTTGATTGAATTAAGGCTTAGGGGTGGACTCTCTGTTATTTTAGGTGATGTAGGCACTGGTAAAACAACTCTTTCGCGAAAGTTATTGCAAGAATTAAAGAAGAGGGATGATTTTATTTTTCATATGATATTAGACCCTTCTTATGAAGATGAATATTCTTTTCTTATCTCGTTGGTAAAAAATTTTGATATTAATGTTAAGCTGAATGAATCATCTAAACCGACGATTGTTGAATTAAGAGAATCTTTGGAAAGTTTTCTTTTTAACAAAGGAGTAACAGAAAATAAAACTATTATTTTAATCATAGATGAGGCACAAAAAATAAGCCCGAGCTCACTTGAAACTTTACGTGTTCTTCTTAATTATGAGACGAATCAATATAAGCTCTTACAGCTTGTTCTTTTAGGGCAGTTGGAACTGTATTCTAAAATAATTGATATCCCAAATTTTGTTGACCGTATTAGTTTTAAATTTGCTTTAAATCCTTTAGATTACAATGAAGTCAAAGAGATGATTTTATTCCGGATAAAAACGGCCGGCTATAAAGCTAATATGAATTTATTTTTAGACGATGCTATAAGAGAAATTTATCAATACAGTAGAGGGTATCCTCGGCAAATAATTATGATTTGCCGCTGGGCTTTGAAAAATTTAGTCTTAAAAAATAAATTTGTTGTTGATGGGGCATTTGTTAAACATTTAATTGAAGAGGAAACAAAATTAGGATGGGACAGAAAAGACCTATTACTCCAGAAAAACGGTTATTAGAGTTAATTGAAAACTCAAAAGGTAAAAATTCTAAAATAGTCGGCGCATATAAAGTTAAACGTAATGGAAAGAGTTTGTTTTCTTTTAATGCCTGGTTAGGCAGGATATCTTTTTTTAAAGATAAATTTAGAAAAAGAAGTAAACAAAGTTTTGGATTAAATATTAAAACTGTAAATAGTTTAATCGCTTTAGGCCTGCATGTGTTGGTAGTGTTTTTTATGAATATTATGATAAGATCAATAAATGATTTAAAGAAGACAAAAAATATGGAATTTAGGAGCGGTGAAATAGAGGATTTATTGGTTTATCAGGATAAAACTTTTACGGACAGGTATCTTTCATATTATTCAAATAAAACTGATAAAAGGGATATTTTTAAAATGGATATTGGAGAGAAAACGATGGTTCAGAAAGAAGAATCTGGCCTTACTGCTCAAATAAATATTAAATTCCTAAATGAAATGATAATTAGGGCAACTAAAAATTTAAGATTAGTGGGAATTTCTTGGTCGGATAAACCGGATGCTTTAATAGAAGACATAGAGGCATTACGTTCTTTTATCGTAATAAAAGGTGATATGATAGGTGAAGTTAAGGTAATTGATATTTTAAAGGATAAAGTACTTTTAGGATTTAAAGGAGAGCAAATTGAAATAAAATGAGAAAATTTTTTTTATTGATATTTTTTTTAAATATACTCATAAATTACTCTTTTTCTCAAGATATAGAGTCAGAAACAATATCAGTTACTGATAAACAAAATAATTTAGTTGATTCTAATATTCCTCCAACACAAGTAGTAGATCCCCAAAACAAATATTTAGCAGGTGGTGATGGTATGCAAAAAAATATCTCCTTAGATTTGCGCAGTACGGATATTGGAGATGCTTTGAAATATATATCATTAAAAGCCGGGATAAATATAATTATTACTAAAAATGTTACAGGGAGGGTTACGTTTACTGTCGAAAACGTTAAGATCCAAGATATTTTTGATATTATGTTACGTTCGAATGGGCTGGCATACATTAAACAAGGCGATATTTATAATATAATGACTGAGGAAGAGTATAAGTCATTATATGGCGTAAAATTTTCAGATACCAGGATAACTAAAACTTTTAGACTTAAATATGCTATACCTGATCAAGCGTTTGTTTTATTAGATACATTGAAAAGTGAGATAGGCAGAATATTAGTTGAACCGGATTCAGGAATGGCCTTGATTATGGATACACCGGAAAAAATTAAAGAAGTTGAAATAGCTATGAAAACTTTAGAGCAAAGAAATGTAGTACGTGTGTTTACTTTAAACTATGCTAATGCTAAAGATGTTGAGGAAAAGCTTAAGCTTCAAATAGATGCTAAAAAAGTCGGATCAGTTAAGGCGGATGAACGATTAAACCAAATTATCGTACAAGCTTTACCGGATCGGATATATGATATTGAAAAGCTGATTAAAGCTTTAGACGGAAGGCCTAAAGAAGTAAGAATAGACGCGAGGATTATAAAAATTCGGCTGTTTGACGGATTAAGTTCAGGGATTAAATGGGAAGGGTTGTTTGGGTTAGGCAAGAAATTCGGAATGATGTATATGGGTTCTTATCCGTTTAGCGCGATACAAGCTTCAGGAGATGCTTGGAAATCAAGGCTTGATTTAGCAAATGATATGAACGGGAATGTTGGTTCTTATCCGTTTAGCGGTACCACAACAAATAACTCAGGAGGAACTGCTGTAATGCCGGGAGAGTCAATGCATGTGGGGGTGGTAGACGAAAAAAGAGATTTTGATGTGGTTATGAAGTATTTGCAGACTTTAGGTGATACAAGAATTCTTTCTAATCCCCGTATAGCTGTTTTGAATAATCATGAAGCAAAAATACACGTTGGCGCGAAACAGGCATATGTTACAACAACAACTACTTCAGGTCAAGCCACCACTACAATATCGGAAGATGTAACCTTTGTTGATGTGGGTATCCAATTGCAGGTTAAACCAACGATAAGCGATGATGGTTATGTTACTATGAAAATAAAACCTGAGATTTCAAGTGTTATTTCGACTTTAAGGACACCATCGAATAATGAAATACCTATAATTGATACATCTATGGCTGAGACAACTGTTTTAGTTAAGGATGGAGCGACTATTGTTATAGGCGGTTTAAGTAAAGAAGAAAACATTATGTCTTCCGACCAGGTACCGTTATTAGGTAAAATCCCATTATTAGGCTTTTTTTTTAAAACAAAATCGGATAGTACGGAAAGAACAGAGTTGTTAGTAATGATTACACCGACTATAGTTACAGGAGAAAAATTAACCACCGGAGAGAGCGATTTTGTTCAAAGAGAAAATAAAGGTTATGAAGAATATGATTCATTATTTGAAAAAGAAAAAAAAATTTTAAAATTATCTCAAAATATTGGAAGCTCAAAAGTAATATTGAAAGATAAAATTAAACCCTATTGTGAGTATATAAGGGATGAAAAAACCATTGATAACGATAATAGCTTTATGATAAAGGAGTAAATTAGTGAGTAAAAGTAAAATATTTTTAATTATAATTTCTGCGTTAATATTAGTTGAAGGAATAGGCTTTGTTTATTTCGCGTATAAATCCGCTAAGCTTGGTAATAGTTCGGAAATTTTAAATAAAAGAATAAAAGAAATAACAGCAGAGAAAGAGGAGTTTCGACATAAGACATCAGAAATTAAAAAAATGTCGGAAGTTATTGCTGAAAAGTTTGAAGCCAAAGAAATTAAGTACGCCAAAGACCTAAAAGATAAACCAAGAATTGAAAAAGAGTATAAAGATTTACTCAAAAAATATGAAGAATTAAAAAAAGACAGGGAAAATATTTTAATTCAGGCAAGACGTCTTATTCAGGAGAATAACAATCTAAAAGAATTAGAAAA
>JAUVUO010000159.1 GCA_030601015.1 Candidatus Omnitrophota bacterium
CGGGTTAGAGAGTTTGCGGGTTGACGGGTTAAATAGTTTGCGGGTTGAAGAAACAGTTGACGGGTTGGCGGGTTGAAGAAGAAATAAGCTTCACTTCGTTCAGCGAAATTAATAGAAATGTGCTCACGTCGTTCGCGAAATTTGTTGAAAAAGAAGAAAAAAAAAGACAGAAAATATGCTTTACTTTGTTCAGCGAAATATACGCCACTTTGTGGCGCGAAATAAGTTCTGCTACGCAGAACGAAATAAAATTGTCGGAAGAAGAAAAAATTAAATATCATAGAGGCATGTATTGCGTAAAAAATAAGGGGAAATAATATCTCGTAGGGATAGGTCGTGACCCGTCCGAAACAAATACTCGATATTTTCACGGAGTGATTATTATGCTGCATAAAACTACAAATAAAGAAATTGCTATACTGGTTTTAGTAATTGAAAATACCGAAGAGTGGCCGTTTGAACAGTTGGCGGAAGAATTTAGAAGTCTTGTTATTTCTACGGGTTTAGAAGTTGAGGATATAATACGTGTGAAATTGCGAATTCCTAACCCCGCTTTTTTTATTGGTAAAGGTAAAGTCCAAGAACTTAAAGAGTTTGTACTGGCTAGTCAAGCGAATGTCGTTATCTTTAATAGTAATCTTAATTATACACAGCAAAAAAATTTAGAAGAAGTTTTCGGGATAAAAACTGTTGACCGGACTCAGCTTATTCTGGATATATTTGCTAAACATGCTCATACCAGTGAAGGAATACTTCAAGTTGAGCTGGCGCAACTTAATTATATGTTACCCCGTCTTCGGGGGAAAGGTATTATGCTTTCGCGGTTAGGCGGCGGTATAGGGACGCTCGGTCCGGGAGAAAAAAAATTGGAGGTTGATAGACGTGTAATATCCGACCGTATAACCCGTCTTAATAAGGAATTAGAACAAATTAAACTTCACAGAGGTGTGATGAGAAAAAAAAGAGAGAAAGAAGGTGTTCATATTTGTTCTTTAGTTGGATATACTAACGCGGGAAAGACCACACTTTTTAATTCTTTAACCGAGAGTGACCAAATTGAATCATCGGAAATGTTTACTACTTTAGGTACAGTAACTCGATCTTTAAGTATCCATAAAAATATTAAAGCAATCTTGGCTGATACTGTAGGTTTCATTTATAAACTGCCGATTAATTTAGTCCAATCATTTAAGGCAACATTAGAAGAACTTCAATTTGCCGATATACTTCTTCATGTTATAGATGTCAGTAATGAAAATTTTTTTAAACTTAAAAAATCTGTTGAGCTTATTCTTCATGATATCGGAGTTGAATCAAAACCTACAATAAATGTTTTTAATCAAATCGATAAATTATCTGAACAAGATATAAATGCATTTCGTAAAGATTATCCGGAAGCTATTTTTGTTTCGGCATACAAAAAAACAGGGATAGAGGAGTTAAAACTGTTAATTCACAACACTCTTAATGCCGATATGCTTGATGTTATTGTAAGGTTAGGTTTTAATCAAATGGGGCTTACTAATTATCTGCATAAAAATTGTGAAATTTTAAAAACTACTTATCAAGAGAATGAGTCTGTTTATTGGATAAAAATTAAAAAAGCTAAATTAGAGTATCTTAAAAAAAAGGGTATATCAATTAAAAATTTATGATGTTTTTAAAAATATGGATTAATTGTATCGGTCATAATTGTTTTATATTTAGAATTGGAGATAACTATGAATTTTGAAAAACTCACCTTAAAAGCTCAGGAAGCACTTAATAATGCTGTTAATTTAACTAGAGAATATAATCACCAATCTATTTTGCCGGAACACCTTCTTTTATCTTTGATAGAGGATCCAAGATCTATCTGCCGGGAAATTTTTCTTAAGTTATCCATAAATATTTCAGATTTAAGCGAAAAAATCAAAGATTTATTATCTTCTACTCCAAAGGTATACGGTGATTCTGAAAATGTAATGGCGTCCCAACGATTAAATGCTGTTTTAAGTTATGCAAAAAAACAAATGGATAACTTCAATGATGAGTATATAAGTTCCGAACACTTATTATTAGGAATCGAAAAAGAAAAAAATATTTTTTTAAGTAATTATCTCCGTCAGCAAGGACTTTTCATAGAAGATATTATAAGAATAATAAAAGAAATTCGTGGGGGACAAAAGGCTGACTCGCAAACGGCAGAAGGAACTTATCAATCATTAGATAAGTTTGGAAGGGATTTAACCGATTTAGCTAAAAAAGGTAAACTTGACCCGGTTATTGGAAGAGATGAAGAAATAAGAAGATTAATTCAAGTTTTGTCGCGTAGAACTAAGAATAATCCGGTATTAATCGGGGAGCCCGGTGTAGGAAAAACTGCGATAGCAGAAGGACTGGCTATGAGAATAGCTTCTGGAGATATACCCGAAGGATTAAAAGATAAAAAAATTATCAGCCTTGATTTAGGCAGCTTAATCGCGGGCGCGAAATTCCGGGGAGAATTTGAAGAACGATTAAAAAGCGTACTCAAAGAAATTGACTCTAAAGAAGGACAAATTATTCTTTTCATTGATGAGCTTCATACTTTAGTCGGGGCAGGGGCAGCTGAAGGCGCGGTTGATGCCGCGAATATGTTAAAACCGGCTTTAGCTAAAGGCAGTTTGCGCTGTGTCGGGGCTACAACATTAACAGAATACAGAAAATATGTAGAAAAAGACGCGGCTCTGGAAAGAAGGTTCCAACAAGTTTTTGTCGGCGAACCCTCCGTAGAACAAACTATCGTTATTTTAAGGGGGTTAAAAGAAAAATATGAAGTCCATCATGGAGTTAGTTTGAAAGATTCAGCATTAATAGCTGCCGCGACTTTATCCGCGCGTTATATCAGCGGAAGATTTCTTCCTGATAAAGCTATTGATTTGATAGATGAGGCCGCATCCAAACTGCGCATTGAAATTGATAGTAAACCCGAAAATATCGATAAACTGGAAAGAAAAGTTTTAGAATTACAAATTCAAAAAAAGGCTTTAACTAAAGACAAAGGGAAAGAAATTAAGCAAAGGTTAGAAAAACTTGATAATGAAATAATTAAATTGAATCAGGATTTAAATTTATTGAAACAACATTGGCAGAAAGAAAGAGATTTAATAACCCAAATAAGAAAGATTAATGGGGATATTGAAAATTATAAGTTTCAATGTGTAGAACTAGAAAAAGAAGCTAAATTAGATAAAGTCGCGGAAATACGTTACGGAACAATACCAAAATTAATCAACGAATTAAATAGTTTGAACGAAAAACTGGTAGAAACGCAAAAAAACGAAAAAATGCTTAAAGAAGAGGTGGATGAAGAGGATATAGCACAAATTGTTTCTCGTTGGGCCAGAGTCCCTGTATCCCGGTTGATGGAAGAAGAAATAAAAAAATTAATAGTTATGGAAGAGGAGTTGAAAAAAAGAGTTGTCGGACAAGATGAGTCTATCCAGTTAATTTCAAATTGTATACGAAGATCTCGTTCAGGGTTAGCAGATCCTAACCGTCCATTAGGGTCTTTTCTGTTTTTAGGCCCGACAGGTGTGGGGAAAACCGAGTTAGCAAAAACTTTAGCAGGTTTTTTATTTAATAGTGAAACCCATCTTATACGTATTGATATGAGCGAGTATATGGAAAAGTTTTCTGTTTCAAAACTTATAGGCGCTCCTCCGGGATATGTGGGGTATGAGGAAGGCGGACAGTTAACCGAAAAAGTCCGGAGACAGCCATACTCGATAGTTTTGTTCGATGAAATAGAAAAAGCCCATAGAGATGTATTTAATATATTGCTTCAAGTTCTTGATGAAGGCGCATTAACGGATTCTCAAGGACGTTTAGTAAATTTCAAAAACACAGTTATTATTTTAACTTCGAATATTGGCAGTGAATTCTTTAATAATTTCGAAGCAACCAAATCTTCTATTGAAAAAAGTTTAAAACTAGAATTAAAAAACCATTTTCGGCCGGAATTTTTAAACCGGTTAGATGAAATAATTATATTTGACGTACTGAAACTTGAGAATATTAGAAGTATACTTGATATTCAAATGGTTGTATTAAAAGAAAGATTAAAAGAGAAAGAAATAGATATTGAGTTGACCCCTGAATGCGGAAAATTCATTGCCGAAAAAGGCTTTAGCCCCGAGTATGGGGCAAGGCCATTAAAACGGACAATTCAAAATTTAATCATCAACCCCTTAAGTGTGCAAA
>JAUVUO010000188.1 GCA_030601015.1 Candidatus Omnitrophota bacterium
AAAGAATTATTTTCATTTATATGGAAAAATAAGTTATGGTGGATGATGCCAATTGTCATTGTATTTGTTCTTTTAGGAATATTAATTTGGGTTTCTCAATCGTCAGCCGTAGTACCTTTTATATATGCTTTATTCTAAGAAAATGATTTCAAAAAAGTATGAATGTTCACTGAAAACAAATTAAAATAGTTAGGATAATGAAAAAATTGTTTAAAAAAATAAAAATTCATGCTCAAAAGATTGTTAATATTCAAATTAGAATAATATTGTTTTTGGTATACTTTATTTTTTTAACGCCTCTCTGTATTTTTGTTAAAATATTTAAAGATTATTTAAGTTTAAAGGCCGGCCCTTTATGGCAGTGTAGTAAGCATATTAATAATGTTTCTGATTTTTTAAAAGAACAATAATGTATATTTTAGGATTAAGTTGTTATTATCACGACTCGGCTGCTTGTCTTTTAAAGGATGGGGAGTTGGTCGCGGCAGCACAGGAAGAAAGGTTTACAAGAATAAAACATGATTTTTCTTTTCCTAAGAACGCGATTGATTTTTGTTTAGAATCAGAGGGAATAGAAAAAGAGAAATTGGATTTTGTTGTATTCTATGAAAAACCATTTTTAAAGTTTGAGAGGATTGTTAAAACAATTTTGATGACATATCCGAGGTCATGTAAGCTTTTCAGTGAAGTTGCTATAAATTGGGTAAAAGAAAAATTATGGATAAAAGCTACAATATCTGATTTTTTAGATATTAAAGCAGATAAAATATTGTTTGTGAATCATCACCTTTCTCATGCAGCCAGTGCTTTTTTTTGTTCACCTTATGAAGAAGCCGCAACCTTAACCGTTGATGGTGTTGGTGAATGGGCAACTACTACTTTGGGAGTTGGGCGAGCTGGCTGGGATATTTCATGTCAAAATGATATAAGTATTTTGGAAGAAATTAAATTTCCCCACTCTTTAGGCCTTTTATATTCTGTTTTTACTGCTTTTTTGGGCTTTAAGGTTAATAATGGAGAATATAAGGTTATGGGAATGAGCTCTTACGGAAAACCTAAATATGTAGATAAGATATATAAATTAGTTGAAATTAATTCGAATGGAAGTTTTAAATTAAATATGAAATACTTTTCTTATCATTATTCGACAAAACATAGTTTTAATAAGAATTTTAGGAAGTTGTTCGGTACTCCTAGAAGTCCGGAAAGTGTTCTTTTATTCGAGACAAAGGGATTTAGTGATGATATAAAAGAATCTGAACGTTTTGCTGATATCGCGGCAAGTATACAAAAAGTAACTGAAGATATATTGATTAAAATGGCGAATTATCTGCATAAAAAAACCGGGGTGAAAAAATTATGTATGGCAGGAGGAGTAGCCTTGAATTGTGTGGCTAATTATAAAATTTTAAAACAAACTCCTTTTGAAGAAATATTTATTCAGCCGGCTGCTGGGGATAATGGTTCCGCGTTGGGGGCAGCGTTGTATGTTTGGCATTGTTTATTAAATAAACCGAGGAAATTTATATTGAAACACTCTTATTGGGGAAAGAGTTATTCTTCTTTACAGATTAAAATGTTTTTAGATAAAAACGGCATAGATTATAGGGAATTTAAAAATAATAGTAATTTAATAGAGTATGTCACTGAAGGATTAACTAATCAAAAGATAGTAGGATGGTTTCATGGCCGTTCGGAATGGGGAGCAAGAGCTTTAGGCAATCGTTCAATTTTGGCTGATCCCCGAAATCCCGGCATGAAAGATATCATAAATTTAAAGATAAAGTTTAGAGAACCGTTTCGGCCTTTTGCTCCTTCGGTTCTAAAAGAATATGCTCAAGATTTTTTCAATATAGAGGGAATAATTGAACATTCACCATTCAAATATATGCTTTATACTGTACCTGTTAAAAGGAAAGAAGAAATACCGGCTGTTACTCATGTGAATGGGACTAGCCGTATTCAGATAGTGTCAAAGGATGATAATCTTTTGTATTATAATCTTATTAAATGTTTTTATAAAAAAACTAATATACCTGTTATAGTAAATACGTCATTTAATCTTAAAGGTGAACCTATAGTTAATAGTCCTGAGGATGCGTACAGTACGTTTATAAGAAGCGGGATTGATGTCCTGGTGATGGATAGATTTGTTGTTTGCAAAAAAATTTAAAAAATAGAGTTTGTTTATATAAATGTTATAAAAAAACATTGTTTATGTATTGAATCAGGTTGGTTTTTAGTTTTAAAATGGGATGAATTTTTTATTCATATAGAAAAAAATTGATAATGGGTTGTGATAATTTTTGGTTGGGAAGAATCGATGTATTTTAAAAAATGAACAAGAAAATTATGGATTATTTTAAAGAGTTTAAAACTAATATTGCTTATCATTTTTCGGAAGTTTTGAATTATCCTTTTGCTAAGCCCTATTGGATTTATATAAGTTTAAGTCATAGGTGTGTATATAAGTGCAAAATGTGCGGGGTTGTAAATATATTAAAAAATCATGAGCTTTCTAAAGATATAGTAAAAAAATCTTTGGATGATATAGCCAAATGGAAATGGGGTTCGGTTGTAACATTTACAGGTGGAGAGCCTTTTTTGAGGGAGGATATATTTGAGATTTTAGAGTATTCGGTTAAGAAAAATATTAATACAGAGATTGTATCTAACGGATATTTTATCGATGAAAAAATGGCAGACAGAATAGTTCATTCCGGGATAAAAAATATTGCTATATCTTTAGATGGTGCCACAGAAGCTACCCACGATTCAATTAGACAAAAAGGGAGCTTTAAAAAAGCAATTAGGGCTTTAGAGATGCTGGTTAAGAAAAAAAAGGGAGTTAAAGGCGGCCCTCAGATATCAGTTTGGACAACGATAATGAAGGAGAATGTTACAGAGTTGTTTGATATTGCGCCTTTAACCGAAGATATTGGTGTGGAATGTTTGGTTTATCATCCTGTAGTAGTTTCTCAGGATGACATGCAGAATACCTCTCCGAATGCTCCTTTTTGGATAAACGGAGATAATTTAAGAATATTAAAAGAGCAAATAGATAGAATTGTTGATTACAAAAATAAATATGGATTAATTGCTTTTATTCTTGATCCTTATTTGTGGGTAGACCATTTTAAAGGGGTAGTAACTAAAAAAGATTGGAAATGTAACCCTTTTGTCTTTGCAAATATAGGGCCTGATGGTGAAATGCGTAGTTGCGGCGCTGCTTTTGGAAATGTTAAGAACACAAGTTTAGATGAATGTTTGGAGACTAGAGAGGCTTATGATGCAAGAAAATTAATGAAGGCTTGTCAAAAACCCTGTCTTCAGACTTGTTGGGGACACCCAGAATCGGATTCATTATATGATCTGGTTAATGACTTTATGCGCAAAGTCAAAAATGATGATAAAAGTAATAGACAAAAAGTTTTCAAAAAGGCATTGAAGTTGTTAGCGTATTAT
>JAUVUO010000200.1 GCA_030601015.1 Candidatus Omnitrophota bacterium
CTTTATTTTTTAGACGCAATGCTAAGTCAGCATCCTCAAAAAGAAAAAAAAAGTCTTCATCAAAATAGTTCCTTTCCTTTATTTTATCTAAACACTCCCTTTTAAATATTGCGCAACAGCTATTTGGGCCGTCAACTTGAATAGGCTGTGAAAATTCATATGAGGATTTATTCTTCCCCATATCATACACTCTATAAACAGAGGATATGTTAAGGCCGCAAGAAAATATTTTTCCACTATTTTTATTGATAATTTTAGGAGCAATGGCTACGATCTCTTGTGGGACTTTTTCTACAATAGATTCCAATTTCAATAAAAAATCAATATTTATTTCCGCGTCACAATCCAAAAACATAACATAATCACCCACAGACAAATTTACCCCTTGATTCCTAGCAAATGCTGCCCCCATATTTTTATCATTCCTTACAATTTTCAAGGAAGGATAGTTATCTGCCACAAAAGAAAAAGTCTCGTCAGAAGAACCGTTATCTATCACTATTATCTCAATATTACTAACACACTGTTTCAGAATAGAACCAATAGCTTTAATCAAAGGCCCTTTACTATTATAAGTAGGAATAATTATGGATAAATACATTTTTTTAACTGCTAAATACCTTTCGTGTATAAAATTAAAATTTTTTTGAAAAATTTATAATCCTTTGAAAAAATAATTGCCCGATTCTAATAAAAGCTTCGAACGCGATACCAATAGACATCTTTGATGTTTCTTTCTTCCTTCCTTTAAATACTATGGGATACTCAAAGATATTAAATCCTTTTAGAAATACCCTATATACCATCTCTATTTGAAACCCATAGCCTTTACATCGGATATCACTAAAATCTATATTTTCTAACATCTTACTTCTAAAACATTTGAAACCACTGGTCAAATCATTTATATTAATGCCAAGCAATTTTTTTGCAAAAATGTTCCCCCCCCTGCTTAATATAATTCTATTCAACGGCCAATTCAAAACTCCCCCTTTTTTCACATATCGGCTTCCTACCACTAAATCAAAATCTTTAAGTTTCTGGATCATTTTAAAAATATACTTAGGAGAGTGAGATAAATCCGCGTCCATCTGAATTATAACATCATATCCTTTATCTAAACAAAACCTAAACCCTTCTATATAAGCACCCCCCAGTCCTAATTTTTTATTTCTTTTTATAAGATACAAATTGGAATACTTTTTTTGATTTTTCTTTACTTCGAGAGATGTCCCATCCGGGGAATTATCATCTACAATAAGAATAGAAAAATTATTATATAAAGAAAAAAAATTTTCAATAAGAATATGAATATTTTTTGCCTCGTTGTAGGTAGGAATAACAATTATAATATTAGGGATTCCCTCCCTTAAAGGACAGCAAAGATCTTTTAAAACATTTTCATCTAGTCGCATTGGTTATTAATAAAGATGCCTTTATGATTTTAAACTATAAAAATTTAGATAAAATTAACATGCGTCGATGGATATTTTAACTCCCAAAGGTATCTATTAATCTCATCTAGTCTGCATGATCGCCTGCATTTTCCAACATTAAACTCTTTATCTATAAATTGTAATATTTCTTTTTTTCTCCAACTGCTCCAAATTTCAAAAAAAGAGTTTTTACAAATGTTCCCATAGCAAAATTTATTGTCCCCTATAAAAGAATGACAAGGATATATACTACCAAAGGAAGTAATATTAGCAAAAAACGGAAGCCCCATGCACCGTTTATAAGGCCTATCTTCTTTTAACTTTTCCATTGTGTGCTTACGAAATATTATCTTAAAATCTTTATTTGAATACCTTTTAAGTGAGTCGGCTAAATATAAATAGCTCTCATAACTAAGATTATTATTGACAGAGCGGCTCATCGGATGAGGGGAAAAAGGTTTTATGGCTAAATAATCTACTCCTATATCCTTCAAAATTGAGGCTAATATGATTATTTCTTTCCCATTTTCAGGAAGCAAAACAACCTGGACTCCGATTGTACAAGAATAATTATTCTCCCTTTTTACCTTTACCGCCTTCTCTAAATTTTTAATAACACGGCTAAAATCATCAGAATCGCAACAGTGAACTTTTGCATAAGTTTCAGGCGTCCCGGCATTTAAACTTACCCTCATCCATGTAAGCGATGGTAAACATTCAGTAAGAATCCGCTCATCTAAAAATACACCATTGGTCGTAATGGCCACATCAATACCGCATTCTTTAGTATATACAATTATTTCGCTAACTTTTTCATGCAAAAGGGGTTCGCCTTCTCCAGAATACAACACACTTTTAACACCATATTGAGCAGCTTCTAAAAGGAAATTCTTAAGGCTGTTTGTATCGATAGACGGAGAATTATATCCGAGATAATCAAAAGCACAAAATACACAACGATGATTACATTTCCCCGAAAGGCCTATCTCTAAATATATAGGGAATACCTCCTCCTCATTTAACCAATCATTAACTCTGGAAACATGATACATCAACTTATGACTTTCTATTTTAAAATCATCCATTTTAAATACCTTTTTTGTAAATTCTAATCAAGAATTCTACCTATTTCTTTTAAAACTTTTTTAGGAGAAATAAAACGCATACAACTTTTTTCTTGAACACCTTCTAAATTAAAAATTTCGTCCACAGTAATATACTCGTCTTTATGTCTCGTTATTAAAAAATGCTGAATATAGAAACACTTCCGTATCGAACAAACGGCCAAAAGGGAGTAATAAAGTTTTTGAAATTTAAAAATATTCTCTCTTGAAATTCGGCTTTTGGTTTGATTCTCTAAAATATCTATTAATTCATCCGGCATCATGCAATTATCAATAGACAATGCCTTGGCTTTACCAAAAAACGGCACCCTAAAAAAAACACTTCTTTCACAAAATCATGTTTTACCCCATAATCCAATACTTTCACCATTTCTTTTTCATTAAGCCCTCTAACAATAGTAACTACTAAATCTGTAGCTATGCTAAGCTTTTCTAAATTTTCTAAAACAGCTAATTTTATACTCAATAATTTTTTCCCTCTTATTTTTTCATAAACATAATCATCAAACCCGTCAAATTACAAATGGATTTCCTTCAATCCTGATTTTTTCAGCTTTTTCAAATAATTAAAATCAGACAAACGAATA
>JAUVUO010000207.1 GCA_030601015.1 Candidatus Omnitrophota bacterium
CCATTTAGCTGATTTAGCCCCCCAAAAAGGAGTTCCTAAAGTTATAAAAACATCCAAATGCTTTACTATTTGCGGATTAGCGTATCCTTGATTAGATTTAAGAGACTGAAACAGCCATATAGCTCCAATAAGCCCGCCTTGAGAATGGGTAATAAATGAAAATTTATCATCTTCTTTAAAACTTTCTTTGCCGACAAACTTCTCTATTACTATATTTATATCTTTTGCGAAATCATAAACACCTTTTAGATCATCACCTGTATAATACTCAATAGGCTTTACGATATACTTTGTCGTCTTATCTTTAAAATTAAGGACCCTGCGCAGCGCATTTGCGCAAAAAACAAACTGTTTTCTACTTCCCCCGATTCCATGGATTAAAAAAATGATATGTTTTTTGCGTTTGGATAAGAACATGAGTTTATAATATCTATAAGAAGATAAGAGGTCAAGCCTGAATTAAAAATCATCATCTATTCCTTTGGAATAAAACCCCCGTGACGAAAAATAAATTAAATCTTAAAATAGTCTTACTACGGGAATTATTATTTTTACAATCCTATTATTTATAGAAGATAACTATAAAATTAGGTAACATATATTATGATTCAACGATACTGTTTAGCTTTTGCTTGGGTAACAATAATTATGGTTCAATTCGAATTAAATTGATTAAAAAAAATCCCTTGACAATATTAAATTTATGAGTATATTACTTACTATTATGAGTAAGAAATGCGCTAATTGCGGAAAAAAAACTATATCGGGTAATTCAATTGCCAGAAGAGGGTTACCCAAGAAAAAGGGCGGTATTGGCTTAAAAACCACGGGTGTAACTAAAAGAAAATTTTATCCTAACCTTCAATCAAAGAGAGTCATGATTAATGGTAAGGTAAAGAAAGTTCGTATTTGCACTAAATGTATTAAAGCTGATAAACTAACCTTCATAACCAGAAAGCCTGCAGTCTCTAATAACTAATCTAATAGAATTATAGTAGGTGTTCTTCTCTAAAGAATAAACTATATCGAATTTGTTTGATTTAGTCAAAAATTCTAATATTTTTTTATCGTTTATAACGGCTTCAAATACCTTTGTT
The DNA here is from genome assembly GCA_030601015.1 of Candidatus Omnitrophota bacterium. Lineage (GTDB taxonomy): Bacteria > Omnitrophota > Gorgyraeia > Duberdicusellales > 4484-171 > JAGLSE01. The sequence continues at coordinate 1,098 of JAUVUO010000207.1, forward strand.
TGGTTGCTTAACCATATTGAATATCCCCATTTTATTTTTTTGGGTTCGGTTTTTTTAATAACATTATAAGTAACGAATAATGGCCGGATATTACCTTCTCCATAAGGTTTCAACTTATCTATATCTTCAATAAAATTTATACTGAAGTCATTAAAAGTTAAACTGCCGTCGATATCTAATGACGGGATAAACTCTTTAACATCAAGCCCTTTTCCAATAATATTATTTATACTTTTTGTGAAATTTTCTAATTCGTTTTTATTAATTTGTATGCCGGCGGCTTTGCTATGCCCGCCATAGACTACAAGGGATTCCGAGCATTTATCTAAAGTTTTTATCAAATGAATATCTTCTATGGATCGTGCCGAACCTACACCTAAATCTTTATCAAAAGAAATAACAAACGCGGGCTTATAATATTTAGCCGCAAGCCGAGACGCGACAATCCCTAAAACTCCCACGTGCCAGCCTTCTCCTGAAACAATAATAGCGCTATTATTTCTTATATTTTCTTCAACTATTCTTTCCGCTTCTTGCAAAATTGATGTCTCTATCTTTTTTCTTAATAAATTATGTTTATTTAAAATGGCTGCCATATTATAAGCTTTATCTTCGTCTCTGGATAAAAACAAATCTAATGATTCTTGGGCGTGAGAGATCCTGCCGGCGGCATTTATTCTAGGGCCTAAAATAAACCCTATATGAAAAATATCAATATTTTCCTGTTTAATACTACCGGATTTACACAATGCCTTTATTGCGGCTCTAGGGCTATTTCTAAGAACCTTAAGCCCTTCTCTAACCAATGCTCTATTCTCACCTATCAAGGGGACTACATCACATACAGTTGATAAAGCTACTAAATCTAAAACCTCATAACAATTCTCGCCGGTTAACGCTTGAAGAAATTTAAAAGAAAGTGCACCTGCGCTTAAATCAGGGTATGGATAATCCGAACCTTCCCTTTTAGGATTAATAAAAGCAAAAGATGGTGTTAACCCTTCTTTTGAATGATGGTGATCTATAATTATTATATCGATATCTAAAGAATGTGCTAACTCTATCTCTTTGGATGAATTAGTTCCACAATCAAAAGCAACAATTAAACTTATATTATTATCTTTAGCTTGAGATATAATATCTTTATTTAAGCCATAGCCTTCTTTTATTCGATGCGGTATATAAAAAGAAAAAATATCAGGATATTTCTCCGCAAACTCATAAAAAATAGCCAGAGAAGTGATTCCATCTACATCATAATCACCATAAACAAGAGTTTTCTCTTTATTTTTAACAGCTTTTTTTATTCTGTTAACTCCTTTTTTAATGTCGGGGAGCGATGTGTAACTATGGAAGTCTGAGATTGAAGGGTTTAAGAAGGAATTAAAGTCTTTCTCCGGGATATTTCGATTAATAAATATTTGTGCCAAAAATAAGGATATATTATATTTTGAAGCTAACTCTTTTATTCTTTCATCTAACTCTCTTACTTTCCAAGTAAATCCCTTAACACCTATCACTTCTCTCTCCCCTAATAAAAAATATTATTGTCAAAAATAATTATTAAATTCTTATCTGTCTGTAATAAATACAGAGCGTTTAGTTAAAAGTATATGCCTCCCCTTAAAAATACAAATAAACAAAATATTTAAGTATTTTTACTAATAATTCAAACTTTTTCTCAACTTGCGTACATTTTCGGCTATTACTAATGAAAATTTTAAACTTTCAATTTTTTTAGGATTTACATTTTTTCTGCGGGGGTTATACCTAAAAGGCCAAGAGCGCAATGAAAAGTTATCCTCAGCCCCTGTAGTAGATTCAGCCTTGCTTTTGTTATATTTTCATCATCATCTATAACTCTAACCTTTTCATAAAATTTATGAAAAGCTGAAGCTAATTTTTTTAAAAACTCAA
>JAUVUO010000184.1 GCA_030601015.1 Candidatus Omnitrophota bacterium
GTTCCTTCCACTTGATGATCTATAGCTTTTCCTATATCGTGCAAGAGCCCAACTCTTTTAGCTAAACGTGCGTCTAAATCTAATTCCGCGGCTAAAAGACTCATAATAATGGCAACCTCTTTCGAATGTTGAAGAGCATTTTGCCCAAAACTAGTACGATACTTCAATCTTCCTAATAATTTTATAATCTCTATATGCAAATTATGAATCCCCACATCAAAAGCTGTGGCTTTGTCTTCTTCAATCAATTTTTTATCAAACTCCTGTTTAGTTTTTGCTACTATCTCTTCTATCCTTGCTGGATGTATCCTACCGTCTTGGACTAATTTTTCTAATGAAAGCCTAGCAACCTCTCTCCTTATAGGATCAAACCCCGACAAACTTACCGCCTCGGGAGTATCATCTATTATAAGGTCAACTCCCGTAGCCATCTCAAACATACGTATATTACGGCCTTCTCTACCGATGATTCTCCCCTTAATTTCATCATTAGGCAAAGAAACAACACTGACTGTTGTTTCTGTCGTGTGTTCAACCGCACATTTTTGAATTGCTTGAGAAAGTATTTCTTTTGCTTTGACTTCAGACTCCTCCTTGATACTTTCTTCGTTAGCCCTTATCATTCGCGCCTTTTCCCCTCGCAATTCCTCTTCATATCTTTTTAATAAAAGCTCTCTCGCTTCTTCTTGAGTTAAAGAAGAAACTCTCTTTAATTTTTCTTTTTCCTCTTCAATCAATCCTTGTAATGCGGTTTTTTTATTATTTACATCTTCCAAATCCCTTTTTAAATTATATTCATTCTTTCTAAGATCTGATTCTCTTTTTTCTACAAAATCCAGCCTTTTCTCCAAATTACCTTCCCTCTGGTTCAATCTTTTCTCTAATTAAAACACCTCATCTTTTTTTACCGCGTTTTGCTTCTCAAAATCAATTCTTAACTTATACAATAACTCCTTCCCATCTAAATCGGCTTTACGCTCAATCTCTTGGGCTTTTACCTTTGCATCGTTAAAAATCTTTTCAGCATATTCCTTCGCTTTCTTTAACTTGTTTTTTTCAAAAAAATTCCCTAAAAACCATCCTATAATTAATCCGGCAGTTACGCCTAAGATAATATAAAGAATATCCATGTTGCCCCCCTTTTTGATTAACGCTGATATCAGCTAAAACATATCCCAGACTTTCATAATTCTTCTCATAATGATTCATACATTATGAATAGCCTTTACTCAGCAATTAAATAATAAAATTTTCACTTACTATAAAATCAATTTTTTGATCTAAGGAAAGATTAACAGGGAGGTTTTCTAATATCTGCAAATCAAAAGCAATTCCCACTTTGGTAATTGAAGAAGTTAATTTTTTCAAGAAACGGTCGTAAAACCCTGCACCTCTTCCCAGCCTATTCTTTTGACGATCAAACCCTAAGCCGGGAATAATTACCATATCTATTTCACTCACAACCGCTTCTCTTGTCTTTTTTGTATCTGGTTCTCTAACTCCGTACGGGCCTAAAACAAAATCCTTATCTAAATTAGAGACTTCAAAAACTCGTAAATTCTTAGACTTTAACTCCATCACCGGGAAAAAAAACCGCTTAAACATCATTGCCTTCCTGATCATTCCCAAAATATCCACTTCCCCTTTTAACGGGTAATAAACCATAACATTTTTTGCTTTTTTATACTCTGATAAATTTTCCAATCTATTTTCAACATTTTTACTCCTCCTTTTAATATCTTCTTTTGTCAAACATAAAAGAATCTGCAACAATTTTTGTCTTATTTCTTTTTTTTCTTTACACATAACCATTTCCATAATCTTTTTTTTGCCTTTCAAAAAAACCATAAAATTCATTAACATTGCTGAATACAAATTATACCACTTGGCCAATCAAAAATCTATGAAAAGTTTGTCATAAATTTAGACACTTCAATAATACATATTTTATCTTTCTCCTTTAATATCAATTAATATCAATTTTTACTTTTCTCCGCATTCTTCCTTAATTCACCTCTAAATTAAATAAATTTTAAAATTCTTGACATTGCTTTACATAGCTATAGAATGAGAAAGTGATTGAAAATATTAACTTTTTTAACCTAAAGGGAGGTAACTGAAATGAATAAAGCTCAATTAATCGATTTGGTCGCGGAAAAAACAGCTACAAAAAAAGATGCTATCATTGCAATTGATACATTACTAAGCGCAATTAAAGATAGTCTTAAAAATGAAGAAGACGTTAGTGTTTCAGGGTTTGGTAGTTTTAAGGTTAAAACAACTAAGGCAAGAACAGGCAGAAACCCTAAAACAGGTGAATCAATTGAAATTCCGTCAAAGAAAAAAGTATCTTTTAAAGCATCAAAAGATTTAAAAACTATGCTGTAAAAATTATCCTATTAAAAAGGGGTGTATAATGCACCCCTTTTTAATAACTTACTTTTCTTATTTTTGCAATAAAAAATCCGCTAACAACATCATTAGGTATGATTCTTTTGGTTAATCTCAAAGCCGATGAAAATTTCTTATCTTTCCATCTAACTAACCCATCTTCGACATTTTTTAATGGTATATCTAATGGTAGAATTTCTAATTTTTCTTTAAATCTATTAACAAACCAATCGACAACACCTTCGTTCTCTTCAGGTGAAAAGGTACAGGTAGAATAAATCAAAACCCCTTTCTCCTTTAACGCGAAAAATGCTGAATGAAGCAATTTTTTCTGAGTATGGACCATTTCTTTTACCTTCTTTTGTTTCCAATATTTAAAACTTCTGGGATCATTAATCCAGAACCGGCCTTCCGAAGAGCAAGGAACATCAGCTAAAATTTTATCGAAATATTCAGGAAACTTTTTCCTAACCCATATACTGTCTAAAAGCATAACTTTAACAAAATCTACCCCTTGAATTTTCAAATTAGCTAAAAGTTTATAATAACGCGGCCTATTCTTTTCTATTGCAATAATCTCAGCTTCCGGAGCTAAAGACGCAATCTGAGTAGTCTTTGACCCAGGAGCAGCGCACAAATCTAACACCTTTTCTCCCTTTTCCGGAGAAAGACAAATAACCGGCAGCATACTAGCAATATTTTGAACATAAATAAGTCCTTCCTGATAAACATCTTTTTTTTGGAATTCTCTTAAGGGAGTTTTCAGCAAAAAAGCCCCTTTTGGAAAAGGAATCTCCTGAAACTTAACTTTTTCGAGGACAAGAGCCTTTCTTAAATTGACTAGATTTGTCTTTAAATAATTTATTCTAAAAGTATGGCCTTTTTTATTAATAAAAGTGTTTGCTATATTTGAAAACCGGGCAGGATAAATTTTTTTCAGCTTTGCTAAAAATTCTTGCGGTAATTTATAAACTATTTCTTTCATAATTTTTTCTCCGTATTAGACCCAAACTTTCTCATTATAACCTCTATATCTTACCATTTCTTTATGCATATTCAATCAATAAGTATTTTAGATTATTCATATACCGACGATTTATCAATACGACACTGTGATTATGATATAATTTTTACCATTTAAAAGTTTTACCAATTATTCGATTAATTTTCTGTAGTTATTAGAGGAA
>JAUVUO010000071.1 GCA_030601015.1 Candidatus Omnitrophota bacterium
ACATGGTTATTAAAAACATTAGGCTTTAAAAAGATTGATATTTATGGAGCAAAACTCGGAGTCTTTTCAAGGAATGATAAACTTACAACCGAAGATTTTGAAATGTTGGTTGTTGCTGAAAAATAATGGTTTGTTAGCGGTTACACGATTATGTCTTGTGCTGTCTAAATTTGTTTTTGACGAACTTCTTTTACACTGACTGGAAGTATTTAACTTTTTTAAATAAGGTTAAGGACACAAGGATACTGTGCCTATCGTACAGGTGATGAATTCTTTTTACAAATCCCATTTTATCTCTTTATATTATCAATGATTTTTTATTGACTATGCTAACAATTTAATTTATATTAGAGCATAATTAAATAGCTTTTGGCACAGTTTTTCAATGCAGGGAAATAGCCCCATTTATTTTTAGAAAAAAAGTTTTTATTAAAGAAGTGATAAGATAAAAAAAATTGGAAAATATAACAAATAAAAGGAAATAGTTTATTATGAAACAACAATCGGTTGAATCCCAGAAGGGTGAAATTAAATTTAGAAAAAAACTTGTTCAGCAACAGGTGGAGGGAAGATGTATTTTTAATGATGAGTTTGAGACAAAGGGTATAGAGAAGATACTCAGTGATAGAATGAAAAAAACATTTGAGCAGATGTCTTTGCTAAAAGAAAGCGGGATTCCCTTATCTCCTTATATAGAGATTGGCGCAGAAAGATGTCAACGGTCATTGGTTCTGGAAAATGAAATTGGTGGTACTGGTGCAGCAGTAGATATTTCTTATGATATGCTTAAAAGCGGTGATTATTATAAGGGGGTATTTAATAAAAGCAAACTTCCGATTAGAATCTGCTGTGACGCAAATAGTTTACCCTTTATGACCGATTCTATTCCTTTTGTGTTTTGTTATGAAACTCTTCACCATTTTCTTTCTCCTATCCCGATTGTAAAAGAAATCCATAGGGTGCTTTCACCGGGTGGCCATTTTTTCTTTGAGGAAGAACCATTCAGAAAGATTCTTCATTTTAATCTATATAAAGGAAAAAAGATATATTTAAAAGAATCACTGGGTTGAAGTAAAATCAGAAAGATATTTGATTACTTTTTATCCCGGACGAGCTGTAACGAAGTTGAACACGGAATTATTGAAAATGATGAAATACCAATTGGCGTTTGGAAACAGGCTTTGAGTTTTTTCGAGAAGAAAAATGTAAAATTACAATCAATGAGGTGTATTGAGTCGGAATTGTTTAATCCAAAACATTATATAAAGTTTATTCTGGCTTATTTATTCGGTGGAGTAATTTCCGGGACTTGTTGTAAATCAGGTGTTAGTATCAAAGAAGAGATTTCTGTTTATGATCTTCTTATTTGTCCTTCATGTATTGAAAATGGACGAGAATCAAGATTAGCTCAAAAAAATCTTTCATTTTTCTGTAATGAGTGTGGTAACAAGTTTCCGATAATTGATGGTGTAGTGTTTTTGTTTTCCGATAAGAAATTCAAGGAACTTTATCCTGACATATTTGAGGAAGTTACTAAAAGATTAAAATAAATATTAACGATTAGGGGTGTAAGATTATCCATGTGTCCTGTACTATGTAATTGGGAGAGGGATAGATGGATTTAAATATAGTAAGTGAAAAGTTAACAAAGTTATTAGGAATGGAGACAGGTGTGGTAAGTATAACAAAGGGAAAAAGTAGTATTTTGTATCAGAGAAAAGAGTCTATAAATATAAAACTTTAGGCAGCGTTACCCAAGATTTAGGGTAAAATTAAAAAACATCATAAGATACTTGAGCTTGCTGTTAATCTCTCAGCCGTTAAAAAAAATCATAAAGTCTTAGATATTGGCTGTTGCACAGGCTTTTAAGCTTAAAATTTCTTAAAAAATTGATTGTTTTGTCACTGGCATAGATAACTCGCCACATATGTTGGAAATATTCAAAAACAAAATACAGTTTAAATAATAAGAACAATACAAATTGTTAATTGGGGAAGAAGAATAAGTTTTAAGTAAACTATTTTAAGTTCTTCCCTGTAAATTGCAGGGGGAGAAACAATGATTGTGAAAGAAAAAGATGTATGTAAAGAATGTGAAGCAATTTGTTGCCGAAACTTAGCCGTTCCGATAACAAAACCAAAAAATATTGCTGAAATTGATGACTTGAGGTGGAAATTGCATTTTGATACGGTAAAAGTATATATTAAAAGCCGGCGATGGTATTTGTTGATCAAAGGGAAGTGTATGTATTTATCCGATACTAATCTTTGTAAAATATATGAGCGCAGGCCTGAAGTATGTAGAGACCATAAATCGGATTCCTGTGAAATGACCGGGCAATGGTATGATAAAATGATTTCTTCTCCGGAAGAATTAGATGCATATATAAAACAAAAAAGGAAGAGATAAAAAGATAATTATGGAGAACTTATTACTACTATTGACAAATAATCGGCAAATTCTTTCCGCAATGGGATTAGCAATTTGGGGTTTCTGGGGCAAATGACAGGGACGGAGTTCTCTTAGTTGATAAAAAGGAAAAGTAGGTTTAAATAAAGAAGAGATAAATGGAATAGATGAGAGATTAATCAATGAAGGGAAAATAATTTTTAATGAAAAAAATAATTTTTACTCTGTCGTTGTTTCTGGTAACACCCATAATAGTTTTGGCCTGGGATGACTGCCCTGTAGGCAAAGTTAATAGTAGTTACCCGGGTGATTGTGGAAAATATGTTGATACGGACAATGACGGGATTTGTGACCGTTCACAGCCGGCACCGGAGGATAGAAATAGCAATTTTAGCAATACCGAAACCATAATAAATGAAATTGATAATTTAAAAAAGAACAAAGAATTAGAAAAAAATGCGGAGACAGATATTGATGTGTCATTGGAATCAAAGACTCAGTTTGCTGAATCAGATAAAAGTAATAAAGAGCATAAACGGATTTATCATTTGTTACCAATCTCATTAGTTTTAGTTTTTTTATATTTATTTGGTTATATTCTATCTAAAAGAAAAATTATAAAAGTGGTAAATCATAGAAAAATTTGGAATTTTTTGCTGCTCCTTACCTTTTTATCTTCAGGAATAACAGGAGTTTTATTAATTATTAGAGTTAATTCGGGCATAGTTATCCCGTTGCCCTTTGACATTTTATTTTGGCATGTGGAAACAGGAATAGCGATGTTTGTAATTTGCATCTTTCATATATCGTGGCATTTGTTTTACTTCAAGAATATGTTTAGAAAATTAGGAAAAAAATAAGGGATGTTCATAAAAGTATAAATAAGTTGATAAAGGAAATACAATATTAAAATAGGCAATGGACATAGAAGGGGAGTTAGGTTCGAATAAAATGGAAAAACAGAAATTTATGAGTTTTTGGTTGATGCTGCTTTTAGTTATGTGTATTGTTTTTATTACTGGCTGGATTAGAGAAAAACCCTTTGAAGATAAAGAAGAAATTGCTTGGGAATCTGAATATCCGGAAGAATATATTATTTATCGGGATTATATCGAAACAATTAAAGATGTTACTTCTTTTTTTATGCGTTCTATATTTGATACTGAGATAGTTGAAGCCACCGTAATTTCAATAACAAAATCTCAAGTATGTCCTGAGATGACAAATCCATCTGCCCTTGAATCAAAGAAATGTAGTCTTGAGCCATATCCAAAGGATATAGGGGTGGTGAGAATAGATAAAATTATTGATTATATCACTTTTTTTAAATATGGTGCAGAGCAACTTTTTGAACAGTCAAGCATAGAAGAACCGATAAGGAAGGGAAAAACAACCGCTGGATACAAAGGTAAAGAACTTCATAAATCTAAGTTACCTGAATATAAACCGTTACAAGTAGGACAAAAAGTTTCAGTTAGTTTCTTACTTACTGCAAGAGCGGCGAAAGTCAGATATGTTTCAGTCCCACCGATAAGCGAATCAAAACAATCTGAACAGCCTCATGGACGTTCAGAGGGGACAATATCATTAAAAGACACAGATTATAAACAAACTGTTACTTATCCAATTAAGCCAGCCGACAAACTTTTACCAAAAACTTACAAACCAATTCCTAAAGAAGGCAATTATTTTGTGTTTACAACAAGAATCATTGAATATCCTAAAACAAGTCAGAAAATACTTTCCGGATTAAAGGTGGGGGATAAATTTAGAGCCCAAATTAACTATGATGGTATATTATATGTAGAGGAATATGAAATAATTAATTAAGTTTTTTAGAGAAAAAAACAGGAAATATTTGATATAAAAACTGAAAATAAGGTTTGAATAGTAAGGGGAGCAAGTAAATAGATAAGATGGGTGAAGTATTATAGGTCAAATAAGAGGAAAGATTTATTAAGAACAAAAAATTATAATGGAAAATACAAATTATGAAAGTAAATCCTAAAATTGATAATTTTATAAAGGATATTTTGCTTATTGATAAGGACAAAGGGAAAATGGTAATTTCTTTAAGAAAATTGATCTTAAAGATAGCTCCGAAAATAAAAGAAGAAATAAAATATGGTGGGTTGGTTTTTGTAGAAGATAAGAGATTATTTTGCGGAATCTTTGTTCGTATAAATCATATATCTATTGAGTTTGATAGAGGGATAGAGTTTCAGGATGCGGATAATTTTCTGGAAGGAAGCGGAAAATTAAGAAGACATTTAAAAATTTATCAACAAAAAGATATCAAAAATAATAAGGTTGCTTATTATGTTAAGCAATCTTTTCAATTATAAAGGTGCTTTTTTATGGGTATAAAGACGATAAAAAATAGAAGAAGGATAAAATTAATTTGTTTAATTATATCTTTTTTTATTGTGGGTTGCCTAAATGATGAAAGTGATAAAAATGATAAAATTTTATCAGATAATACAATGGGCAAAGAAGATGTTTCAGACTGGGATAGGATTTCGCAAAAATTAAAAGAAAAATTTGGCCTTAAATCCAATCAATTTGTTATTATCGTAAGTATTTCCAGGCAAAAACTTTGTCTTATCAAAAATGGAGAAATTATTAAAACATATCCTGTTTCTACCTCTAAATATGGAATAGGAAGCAAGCCGGGCAGCAATAAAACGCCTTTAGGGACTCACTATATTTGTGAAAAAAGAGGAGAAGGAGCTAAGATTGGGACAATTTTTAAAGCACGTAAAAATACGAAAAAAATTGCTAAAATTTATACCGACAGGACAGATGTTCCTGATGATTTTGTAACTACTCGTATAATGTGGTTAAAAGGATTAGAAGCAGGTGTTAATCTTGAAACATTGAAGCGTTATGTTTATATTCATGGAACACCGGAAGAAGGATTGATTGGGACACCGGCATCGCATGGGTGTGTAAGAATGAAAAATAAAGAAGTGATTGAGTTGTTCAAATTGGTTTCAGTAGGTACATTTGTTGAAATTCAAAAATGAGGGGCTCAAAAGTGTGCACTTTTAATTCTTAAATGACAAATACAACAAAAATACTTGACAATTAAACGCTTATCTGGTATTTTCTAATATAAGGGATATTTGAGTGTCTATAAAAATTATAATAAAAGGGGGTGAAGAATAGAATAAGGTTTTATTTAAAAAGTTAAGAAGGATTCGGATTAAAAAAATAAAAAAGGGGAGAGTGCAAATGAATAAATGGGTGATATTGATTTTGACTGTCGTATGTGTTTTTGGTGTTACTTTTGCTGCATACTCTGAAGTTGATAAGGTTAAAGTTAGTGGAGATATTAATCTCCGTACAATAAGTCATGAAAGCCTTGATCTTATGACCGGAAATATTGTGGGGTCGTGGTTTATGTCAACAGTACGCTTACGTTTAGATGCTGCCTTATCCGATGATGTAAATGCAGTTGTACGGTTAGCCAATGAAAGAGATTGGGGATTAGAATCAACCGCCGCTGATAGTAATGATATTGATCTGGATTTAGCTTATATTACTGTAAAAAAGATTCTTTTTCCTTCTTTAACGCTTACAATCGGCCGTCAGGAATTACTTTTTGGTAATGGTATGATTATTGGTGACCCGGATACGAATTTACTGGTATCCTCTGAATCAAAAATTACCGCTATTGATTTGAGTGCACGTAAAGCTTTTGATGCTGTCCGGGCAAATATTGGACTTGCACCTGTAACCATTGAGCCTTTTTATGCTCAGATTGATGAAGGAAGCAGTGTGAATATCAATGATGATGTAAATCTTTATGGAGTAAATGCCCGTTATAATTTTTCCAAAAATAATGCTCTTAGTGAAATTTATTATTTTGTTAAAAAGACAGGTGACGATGTAACCCTTATTAAAGATCAAGTAGATAATGTGGGATTTCGATGCAGTTTTGGCCCTAATTTCGTTCCTGGTTCACCAATGTTGCCTTTCGTCCTTCAGGCAGAAATAGCTCATCAATCCGGAGATTTTCCAGGTGGATTCCCAAACGGCGTATGGGGACTTGCACCCCACCTTCCCGGAGAAAGAGATGCATGGGCATATGACGTTTCCGGAACTTTCCTTACTCCTATTAAGGCTCTTCCGGCAGTAACGTTGCTCTATAATTACCGTTCAGGTGAAGACCC
>JAUVUO010000177.1 GCA_030601015.1 Candidatus Omnitrophota bacterium
CCTTCTTTCGTTTTATAAACTTCATAAGTGAAATTTATTTTATCATCTAACCGATTATAGGCTCTTTGGCTCAATCCCGAAAATATTATTTTTCCAGATTGAGGTTCATTATAAAATGTTTTTTTAGATCCGTTTTCAAGAGGAGCTGTTATCTGCATAACTTCTTCTACAGTTGCCAACCCCGCAATAACCTTTTGCCAACCGTCTTGCCGTAAAACTGTCATACCTTTCGATACTGCCGCACTTTTAATTTGGCTTGAAGGTGTTCTTTTAATTATTAAATTTTTTATTTCTTCATCTAATACAAGAATTTCATATATTGCCTGTCTTCCTACAAAACCTGTAAAATTACAATGTTCACACCCTTTAGCATTAAATATTGAAAAACTCTCTAAACCTATACCTAAATCTTTTGAAATCATCTCTCTGATCTCCTGAGAAACTGTTTTATCTTCATATTTGCATTCAAGACAAAGAACTCTTATTAATCGTTGGGCAATAAAAGCTTCGGAACTTGATGCTACCAAATAAGGTTCGACACCAATATCTATTAATCTGGTGATACCGCCCGCCGCGTCATTGGTGTGAAGTGTCGAGAACATTAAATGTCCTGTTAAGGCGATTCGTATAGCAATCTCTGCTGTCTCTAAATCTCTAATCTCTCCTAACATTATAACATCTGGATCATGACGCAATATACTGCGCAGGCCTTGCGAAAAAGTTAAACCTATTTGAGGCATAACTTGCATTTGAGTTATACCGGTAGTTTCGTATTCGATAGGATCCTCTATGGTAATAATCTTGCGGACTTTAGTATTAATTTCATTCAAACACGAATATAAAGTGGTGGTTTTTCCGCTGCCTGTGGGGCCGGTAACAAAAATTATACCGTTAGGTTTTCGAATTACACTCATAAGAGTTTGTAAATTCTTTGTTGATAGACCTAATTTTTCTAATCCTAAAAGCCTCTTAGTTGGTAATATACGCATAACTAAACTCTCACCAAAAGGTGTCGGCATAGTAGAAATTCTAAGGTCTAGAATCTCTCCTTGAACTTTTACTACAGCCCGCCCATCCTGAGGAAGCCTGCGTTCAACAATATTCAAACTGGACATAATTTTAATTCTGGAGACGATCGGTTTTAAAAATTTTGACATTTTATCTGAAACATGAGTGTCATACAAAAGTCCGTCAATACGGTAACGAATAAAAGATTTATCTCTATAGGGCTCTATATGAATATCACTGGCTCTCTTCTTCCATCCGTCTATGATAATTTGATTAACTAAATTTATTACTGAAGCCGCACCCGCTAGTTTTCCGATATCTTCAACTACATCCTCAGAATTATCGCCTGAAGGCAGCTCTTTTTTTTGGGATTTATCGGAATCTATACCTTCTAAAGTTTGAGTAGCTACCCCGTAAAACTTATTTAGTCCTTCCAATATATCCCTTGAACAAGATAAACCAATTTTTATATTATATCCTAACTGTGTTCTTATTTCGTCCTGAATCATAATATCTAAGGGATAATTAACTGCTACAGTTAAAATCCTTTCTTTAATATTTAAAGGTAAAAAATTGTAGTAAGAGGCAATCTTAACCGGAACCTTTGATAGAACTTCTTCTTCAGGAATAATTTCACGTAAATTGTAATATTCAAAACCTAATTTTTCTGCCAGCAGAACTAAAATATTCTTTTCAATAAATAAACCTTCATCAATTAAAACCTGCTTAAACCCCTGCCCTGAATCTTCGACTTTCTTAATAATAGGTTCTAATGACTCTTTAGTAGCGGAAGTTTTATCTATCAAAACTTCATACAAAATTTTATCATATTTTTTAAGCATATCTTAATTCTCCCAATATAATTCCGCATAACATATAATTTTCCTTCTAATTATTACAATTTTAAAAAACTTCCAACATGTTAATATAACTAAATATCTATTCTATCCAAAACTCATATAACCTAGTCTAAAGCCCCTATCAAATAAAACTCATCTTTTGGCCGGCCATCCATCTTTCCTGAAAAAATTTTTTCGCATCCCTCTAGAGTTTTCTCTATAGTTACATATTCTCCTTTTTTACCGGTATACACCTCAGCAGCAAAAAATGGCTGTGTAAGAAAATTCTGCAGTTTCCCTGCCCGATCATAAAGAATACTGTCGGCAGCAGATAACTCATCAATACCTATAACTAAAACTATTCTTTTTAATTCTTCATATCTCTGATACATTTTAACAACTTCCTGCGCGATTTCGAAATGCCTCCTGCCTACAATATCAATATCCAAATTCGCGCTGGAAGAGAGTAATGGATCAATTGCGGGATAAAGGCCTAATTGTATCATTTCTCTTGAAAGCACCATAACGGAATCTAAAAAGCTAAAAAGAACTACTACTGCGGGGTCGGTTAAATCATCAGCCGGAACATAGACGGCCTCTACAGAAGTTATAGATCCTCCAGCACCGGAGGATGATTTGATTCGTTCATGGAATTCACTCGCTTCAGAGATTAAAGTAGGCTGATATCCGGTTTCTGAAGGTACCCTGCCTAATAAAGTTGATATTTCCGCGCCCGCCTGCACAAAACGGAATATGTTATCCACAAAAAATAAAACATCCTGATTCTTTCTCTGGACTGTTTCCGCCATTGTTATACCGGTCATAGCAACACCAAAACGCGCGCCCGGAGGTTCATTCATTTGGCCGAATACCATCATTGTTTTAGATAAAACATCATGTTTAAGTAATTCAAAATAAAGTTCATTGCCTTCACGAATACGTTCACCAACTCCCGCGAAAACACAACTACCCTGATGTCTCTTAACAATATGCTGAATAATCTCAAGGGTAAGAACACTTTTACCTAAAGCTGCTCCGCCCAAAATACCATTTTTACTGCCTTTAACCATAGGGAAAAGCAGGTCTATCATTTTAATCCCTGTTTCTAAAACTTTAAATTCCGTGCTGCCGGTTCCTTTTATTTTGAAACCGCTGTCAATATCAGTTTTTCTTATAGAAAATTTCTCGTCGGATTTAATATCCCCTTTTTGATCTATAGGCTCTCCTAATACATTAACAATGCGTCCATACATAGAATCTCCATCAGGTATCTCAATAGATGTTCCGGTAGAATAAACTTTTGTATTTCGCTGAAGGTTTATCGTTGAATGAATAGCAATACAGCGGGCAATATTACCGGTCATATGTTCTGAAACCTCTAAAACAACATTTTCGCCATCAATATTTTTAAGGGTTAAAACATTAAAAATATCCGGAACGTATTCTTGTTTTAAAAATTTAACATCAACGATAGGGCCTTGAACTGCTATAACAAAACCTAATTTTTCTTTATTATCAAATTTATCATTTAGCATGTAACAATCTCCCCGCAAAAAGTTCACGCATGGTGCAATCTACTTTTTCATGTCGAGCACGAAAATACTCTAGTTTCATTTTTTCATCCATTTTCTCTAATTTTTGAGAACTTTCTTCTAAATGAACAAAACGCGCGGCAAATTCCGACAAACGACTCAACCCGAAAACTTCATAAATTCTTTGGCCCAGCATTAAAGAAACTAAATATTCAACTATATCATCAAAATTTGATTCCATAATGATTTCACTCATTAAACTCGATTTTGAGTCTTTAGACGCACGAGGATTAA
>JAUVUO010000094.1 GCA_030601015.1 Candidatus Omnitrophota bacterium
ATTTCTTTTCTTACCGAAGAATCAAATATTACTTTATAAGTATCATTTACCAATTCCATAACTCTGCTTATTGCGGTATTAAACTGAAAATTGCCCTCCAAATCCTTTGTAACTTCTTTAATTGTATAATTTATTCTTTTCAAAAGCCTTTTTTCATTTTTATTAAATTCTTTACCACCCTTAACATCTCTATATTCCGGCAAAATATCTACTAACTTCAAAGCTCTTTGAACAAAACGCCAGCTGCCTTGTAACCCTTCATCCTGCCATTCAACATCTTTTTCCGGCGGCCCCATAAAAAGTATATACAGACGCATAGTATCTGCACCATATTTTTCTATTATATAGTCCGGAGCTACAACATTACCTTTGGATTTCGACATTTTCGCTCCGTTTTTGACAACCATTCCTTGAGTAAACAACCGTTTAAACGGTTCTGAAAAACCCACAACACCTTCATCCTTTAAAAATTTATTTATAAACCGCGAATACATAAGATGTAAAATAGCATGTTCAACTCCTCCAATATACTGATCTACCGGCAGCCATTTATTTACATCTTCAGTTATACAAGCTTTGTTCTGTTCTTTTGGAGATATATAACGCAAATAATACCAACTGGAATCAACAAATGTATCCATGGTATCTGTCTCTCTTCTGGCTTCTTTTCCGCATTTTGGACACTCTACTTTAATGAAATCGTCGATATAGGTTAAAGGCGATTTCCCTGTCGGCAAAAACTCTTCAACTTCCGGTAGTTCTACCGGCAAATCCTCATCAGGAACAGGAACTTCTCCACAAGCCTCACAATAAATTATAGGAATAGGCGCGCCCCAATAACGCTGCCTGGAAACCAGCCAATCCCTTAACTTATAATTAACCGTTCTCTTCCCGATAGACTTCTCTTCCATATGTTCGGCTATCTTTATTTGTGCTTCTTTTGACGAAAGGCCTTCAAATTCACCGGAATTGATAAGTATACCTTCGTCTTCATAAACATTTCCCTCATCTTCAGCCGATAAAGTAGAATTAGATTTTTTTATAACTTCTGTAATCGGTAAATCATATTTTTTAGCAAATTCAAAATCTCTTTTATCATGAGCAGGAACGCACATAATAGCGCCTGTCCCATAACCTGACAAAATATAATTAGCTATCCATATCGGCATCTTATCGCCCGTTAAAGGGTTTATCGCGAACTTACCGGTAAAAACTCCTTCTTTTTCAAAATTATCTACCAAACGGGCTGACATTGGCTGATTCTTCACTTTTTCTATAAATAAATTTATTTCTTCTCTATTAGGAGAATCTTTTATTAAACTTTTTATACTGGAATGCTCCCAGTTTAAAGCAGCAAAAGTTGCGCCAAAAATTGTATCAACTCTAGTTGTAAAACAATTCAAAACAATCTTCGAATTTTCTACCGGAAAATTTATTTCCACTCCGTCCGACCTGCCAATCCAATTGTTCTGCATTGTCTTTACTCTTTCCGGCCAGTTTTCTAATAAATCCAAATCATCTAATAACTTCTGAGCATAATCAGTTATTTTAAAAAACCATTGTTCTAAATCTTTTTGAATAACTTCAGTAGAACAACGCTCACACTTACCATTTATAACTTGTTCATTCGCCAGAACCGTCTGACAGGAATTACACCAATTTACCAGAGCCTTCTTACGGTAAGCCAGGCCTTTATTGAATAATTTCAAAAAAATCCATTGTGTCCACTTATAGTAATCAGGCAAACAAGTGGTAATTTCACGAGGCCAATCATAACATATACCCCAACTTCTTAACTGCTCTTTTATTCTTTTTATATTTTTTAAAGTCCAGATTCGAGGATGTATTTTATTTTTTATAGCCTGATTCTCCGCGGGTAAACCAAAAGAGTCCCAACCCATAGGGCTTAAAACCTGATACCCGCACATTTTTTTATATCTGGCAACAGCATCTCCTATAACATAATTACGGGCATGGCCGACATGCAATTCACTTGAAGGGTAAGGAAACATAACTAAACAATAATATTTAGGATGTGACTCATCTTTTATATCTATATTAAAAATACCTTCTTTTTTCCAATAATCTTGCCATTTTTGATCTACTTCATTACTATATTTCACTTCAAAAACCCCTCCTTAAAATTTATTATAAATTTTAATTCTACTGCAAATTATTATCAATAAATACTTTCTTTTAGACTAACTGTTTTATTATACAAACTTTTCACCATTTTTAAATTTTCTATATCCCCCACACCCTGATTTTTCTTAGGCGTTTCTAAAATCAAAGGAATATTCTTTAAATCTTTATGACTTAATATAGAAATAAATCCTTTCTTGCCGATTTCACCTTTACCAATAGCAAAATGACGGTCAAGAAGAGAGCCTAATTCTACTTGAGTATCATTAAGATGAATCAATTTAATATTACTAACCCCCACTTCCTTTTCAATTTCTTTAACTAAAGAATTCACCCCAACAGCATTGTTTATTTGATATCCAGCACCCCAAGCATGAGCAGTATCCAAACATACTCCTACTCTCTCAGGTAAATTTAATCTATCCATAATAAATTTGATCTGAGAAAATTTATACCCTAACCAATGGCCGCTTCCTGAAGTATTTTCTAACAAAACCTTAGGCTTAACGCCTTTAGTTTCTTTTAGTATTTTATTTAAAGCATTAGCAAATCTTAAAAGGCCGGCGCTTTCTGTTCCTCCTTTATAAGACCCCATATGAGTTACAAGATAATCAGCCCCTAGTTTATCGGCTTCCCTTAAATCAACAATAAACTCTTTTATACTAATTTTATAAAACTCCCTTTTCCCTGAAGCTAAATTAAGAGTGTAAGGTATATGAATTACTACCGGCTTAATATTATGTTCTTTAACTTTTTGCCTGAATTTTTCCACGTCATCTTCATCTAACATAGATTTTCTGAATTGACGGGGATTTCGGGAGAAAATTTGAAAAGTATTACAGCCAAAGTCAACTGCTCTGTCAACAGACTTATATATTTTACCGGCTATGGATACATGAACCCCTAAAGTAAGCAATGTTATCTTTGATTAATTTCAATTAATAATATATAAAATTTTTATATGTATACTTTTAGAGAGGAATTCTACCACAGTTATGATATATCTTCAAATCATAAATATTTGATAAATTAAGGAAAGAGCTCAATTACATTACCATCTATATCCCACTTTAATCGAAGGGCCTATTATACTATTATTAACTTCTCTTATGTAATCCGTATCGGTAAAACTAGAGGCCGGCAAAGTTCCCCAAGCCTCGAGGTCTTTCTGGGTATGCTTTGAATAATGAATACCTGCTCCAATAAACCAACTGGGAGTCAAATGATACAAAGCCTCATAATCAATATTTATAGCCGAACCATTATATCCTTGAAACCAAAAATTATAATCGCGCAAATTCCAATAACCATGCGCCTTTGTTTCTATCCAAGCATATGAAAGACTAAGTTTGGTAGAAAGTTTTTCAGTAAACGAACCTCCGACTCTCACACCCACTCTTGGCCCCTTATAAGTAACCTCAAATATCGAATTCAAACCTAACGTTAAAGGAAGGCCTGATAATGTCCACCAATCACCTGAAGCATCCAAATATAAAGCTTCAATCATAGGGTCCATCATAGTATAACGGCCATCCTGCTGCTGATATCCTACGAAACCATCTAAATAAAACCTGTCTAACTTAAGATTATCAACAAATTCATTACTTAGAGAATCCTTATCTAAATCCAAAAACCGGTAATAAACATTTGCTTCCCAATTTTTCATCTTAGAACCTGTATTCTGGTCTGTATATTGATAAACATACGGGGCTATAGCTGCCCCCCAATCTTCATCTCGGGAAGTTGTATTATTTAAATCACTGGACCCAAACCTTCCTCCTATCGACCATTTTGAGCTTAATCTTGCTTCAGCATTTATATATCCCATTACACCGTCTATACGATAAGTTAACTTAGACATAGGTGAACCATCACTATAAATCGCCTTAAAAATCTGATCCCCTGAAACAAACTGATATTCAAGGCTCATTTCAAAATCAGCATCTTCCAAAGTCTTAAATATTATTTGCTTTCTTTTTTCAGGTTCAGATTGAGCTTTCTTGCAATCATTCAACCTTTGAACTAACTCTAATTCTTGTATTTTATTTTTCTCAGCCAACTCTCTTCGTGACACTAAACCCATTGATTCTAAATCAATAACCGTTTCATTAGGTAAAACCAATTCTTTTATTCTATTAGCCGAAGGAAACTCTTTCTTGCTTTTTAATTTATTAAGAGCTATTTCCTCTAAAAATTTCTTAACGGGTAAAGAAACTTCATTTTGTTTCTTTACCTCTCTTAATTCTTCTTCTAACGAGGTTTCCCTTTCATAAGTATTAGCAGACACTTGATCGGCCAATCCAGATCTTTCATTTTCCCCTCTTGAAAATGATTCTATTTCATGTTCAAGCTCAATGATACTGCCTCTCTTTAAAAAAATCCCCTCTTTTTTTGATAAATACGAACTATCCTGTTCCAACTCCAAAGATTGGTTTATTAATTTCACATACATTTTTACATTTCTATATTTAGGATTTATTGATAAGACTTTCTGGAATTCGTATAATGCAAGTCTATACGCTTTATAACCATAATACTCTGTCCCTTTTGTATACATCGCGGATACTTCAGGATTGTAATCTTTAGATAAAACATTACCTGACAAAAAAAACCCCAATAAAATCACCATAAACACCAGATTTTTCCTTAACATCTTATTCATCTCCTTAGATTAATCAATGGAGCCGGAGGGATTTGAACCCTCGACCTCAACACTGCCAGTGTTGCGTGCTCCCAGCTGCACCACGGCCCCTACAAAATTTAAATCACATTTTAAGGCCTAAACCTTTTTTTAATATTTTAAGCTTTATTTTTTTAAGTCCTTCATTCATAACAATTAACAAATTTTATCATTTAAATGTTAAAATGTCAATTGACAAAAATTTTAGGTAATGATATTATTTAAAGTACTTTAAAGACTTTTACGCCGGAGTGGCGGAACTGGCAGACGCGCTGGACTCAAAATCCAGTGACGGTAACGTCATGAGGGTTCGATTCCCTCCTCCGGCATTTAAATACAAATCATAACCTATCACATCAACTAAACCCTCACTTTAAAACTTATATAATTAATAAAAGAAGTTGTTATAATAGATGCTATGGAAAAAATAATTTTAGATAAATTTCAAGAAGAAGCTATTAGATGTACCCTGAAGAATCATTCCGTAATAGTAAGTGCCCCTACCGGCGCGGGTAAGACTCTTATTGCGGAACATGTAATAGCTAATTCTTTGAAAAATAACCGGGGAGTGATTTATACCGCGCCGATAAAAGCTTTAAGCAATCAAAAGTTTCGGGATTTCACAAAAGTCTATTCGGAAAACAATGTTGGCATAGTTACAGGTGATATAACTATAAATAGAAGAGCCCCTATTCTTATAATGACTACTGAAGTATTTCGAAATGTTATATTGGTTGAACCTGAAGTGTTCGAAAATAGAGATTGGGTTATCTTTGACGA
>JAUVUO010000067.1 GCA_030601015.1 Candidatus Omnitrophota bacterium
AAATATCCTTATTGCGCAGCTATATATTTCTGTGATATGAAAGATTCAGATAGAAAGGCTCTAAAGATTTATATAAATCATCTTACACAATAGTTAAACATATTTCCCTTCAATAATGCTTCAACGACAAATTCCTATCCCAGTAAAATTGATTTGCGGAATAATATATTTAAACGAAGAAATATATTTAAAAACAAAAAATATTTTACAAAAAAAATTTGGAAAAATAGATTTTGAAAGCAAATTAATACCATTTAATTTTACAAATTATTATTCAAAAGAAATGGGAGGATGCCTTTATAGAAGGTTTATATCCTTTAAAAAAATAAAGCTGCCAAACAAATTTGTAAATATTAAGCTGTATTGCATAAAAATAGAAAAACTATTTTCTTTAAACAACAAAAGAAAAATCAATATTGATCCCGGATATATTAATGAATCAAAATTAGTATTAACTACGACAAAGGATTTCTCGCATAGAATATATCTAAACAAAGGAATTTTCGCTGAAGTTACCCTTATTTTTAAAAAAGACGTATTTTCAGATTTACCTACAACATTCCCTGAATATCGTAAAGAACAATATAAAAAGATCTTCTATGCCATTAGAGACACCTATAAAAATGATATAAAAAATAAATATGGTAAAAAATGCCTATAGAATTGGCTGCCGGTGTAAATAAGACATTGTGTTAAAAAAGAGGCAGGATTAAAAATATCGAAGTAATGAGAAATAAAATAAACCTAATAAATAAAATAATAACACCATTAATTGAAAGGTTAAGGGATTGCGATATCTGTCCACGTAGTTGCCATATTAACAGGTTAAATGATAATGTCGGGTATTGCGGAGCTAACAATGAAGTTGTTGTCTACACTTCTTTTCTCCATAAAGGGGAAGAACCGGCATTATGCGGTAGAGGGGGCAGCGGAACAATATTTTTCAGCGGATGCAATTTAAAGTGTGAATATTGTCAAAATTATAAATTTTCAAATTCTATAATCGGAAAAAAATTATCTGAAAATGATCTGGCTCAAATCATGCTGAATTTCGAAAATAGAGGGGCAGATAACATAAATCTAGTAACGCCAACTCATTATCTACCTCAGATATTAAAGTCCTTATTACTTGCCTTTGAACAAGGACTTAATATACCTATTGTATATAATTCCTCCGGTTATGAAAAAAAAGATATTATCCATCAATTAGATGGGATAATTGATATATACTTAACTGATTTTAAATATATCTTTAAAGAATCCGCTAAACGATATTCATTAGCCCCGGATTATCCAATTTTTTGCAAAGAAAGCATAAAATACATGTTAATACCCCCATTATGGGATGATAAAAATATGTTAAAAAAAGGATTAATTATTAGACATCTTGTCCTTCCTGGTCAAATAAATGAATCCATCGAAATTCTTAAATGGATAAAAAATAATGTTCCCGATGCCATGACAAGCATTATGTTCCAATACCAGCCATATTATAATAGCAGGAAATACACTGAAATAAACCGTAAAATAAACAGGACAGAATATGATAGAATAAAGAAATTTTCATCAGAATTAGAACTTAATGGGTGGATACAGGACTTTGATCCTGAAGAAAACTTAGCCGGAATATACTTTAAACCGGAATTATGAACATAACATTTCCACCTCAAACAGCCACCTCAAAAAGATATCCACAGTAATATAAAAACCTAATTAATTAAAAAAATGCTTCCAGGATTAAAAGCATCAGGGCAGCATTTACTTCCCAAAGTAACCTTTTTAAATCAGATTAAAAGAAAATTATAACAAACATGTGAATAAGTAAGTAAATGGAATCATATTCACAGGTTATTATAAACAACTTGTAACATACTGGGAATGAAAAAGATAGGGTTATTTCTACAATTATTAAAAGTTAACATAATATATATTATCGGAAGTTAATCCGACTTATTTAATATCTTAGTTTTATTAATTTAATGGCCTATTAAATATGTTCTCTAGACTTTAGATAATTACTTGATTTATAGTTGCAGATTGCTAATAAAAATTATAACTTTTTAGGAAGGTTATTGTATCCAATATCATGTTCAATATTAAGAAAATCTAAAACAACTTTACGTATATATACGGACGGCTCTAATTTAGCTTTTTGAGCCCAAGTCATTACTTGTTCCCATTGAAGTTCAGTTAACCTTACATTAATGGTTTTTGTATATTTTATTGCCTTTTTTGGTCTGCCTTTTTTCATCGGTTTCAATAAAGCCATTTTTACCTCCTCTTTTTTTATAAATATTTTAATTCATTATATCAAAAAAATAACTATTTTCAAGTCTTTTAAAAAACACGAAAAATACATTATTATTTTTCATATTATCTTGTAAATAATGATTAATTTTTTATTTCCTTCTCTTAAAAAAAAAATTGGACTTATATCGGCATGGCGGCAATACTTAATGAAAGTTTTCTAGTAATCTTTCAATTTCTTTTTCGCCAAGAAGATTATTTATTTTCTTTGCTTTCGCGTCTTTACCATAGTCAATATAATGGCGAATTGCTTTATTTAACAAAATTTTACCTTTGGTATAATTACCTATAGAATAGTTTGCCATACCTATCAAACTAAGATAATCCGGATTATCTGAAAACTCTTCTTCTACTTTTTCAAAATATTGTATAGATTCCGCATAATTTCCTGCATAGTAATAGCAAACACCTATCTTATAAATGGCACTGAAATCCTCCGGCTTGTGACTTATTAGTTTTTTATAACATTTTATTGCCTTATCAGCATCACCTATGGCTTGATATGCATTTCCTAGGTTATAGTATATATCAATATTTTTTGGGTTAATTTCAATTACTCGTTCATAGGCCTCTATAGATTTTTGATATTCCCCTTCCAGATAATAGTAAGCCCCTTTAAATAAATTCAAGGCATAATCTTCAGAGATTCTTGAAGCACAAACACCACCAATAATACTGAGCGCACCCTTTACATGAATATCTGCTGGGTTTGTTTCTAATAATTCGCAAAATATCTCTTGGGCATGAAGAAAAAATCCTTTTGAAGCAGTTCTTAATCCCTCTTTAAACATTTGAGCTGTATTACCGGTCCATATCTTCTTATGCACAAAAAAAACAGGTTTTCGGCCTTTTATCTCCTGAATATCCTCTATCTTATATTCTTTATTCTCTCCACTTACCCTGATTTGAATACATTTACCCGTTCGTTTTAAAATTACACCAGATATCTCCTCACCGGTGTTCAACTTTATAACTGCGGCGTTCAAAGGAATATTCGCAATAAAACCCAGAAGTATTAACAATTTCAGTACTAAATATTTTTTATTTTTTTGTTTCATTATCAGTTAACAATTTTAAAATTCCAAGCAATGCTAAATATTTTGTTCGTGTATAAATTTTCTACCTACATCTATGTATTAATTCACACCTGCGTTGTTTTATATAGCTTTGAATTCAAAACAACCTATAATCCATCAAATTCATACAATCAAAACGCCCTGCTGCCAGCTCTACCTATAGAACTCACACCAAATTTTTCTTTAATTTTATCTACTGCCAAATGGATATTCTCTTTTTTAACATCCCGACAATCGTATAATAAACTATCTCTAATATCTTGAGATAAAAAGTTAGAAACTCTAATACCAATAAGCCTTATCTTTCTATCTTTTAAATCACAAACATAAAAAAGACTTTTTACTGTTTTATAAATGATATCTATAAAATTGGTAGACGTATTTAAAGGTTTCGATCTTGTATAGGCGGCAAAATCTTCAAATCTAACTTTTAAAGTAATCAGCTTCGCTTTTAACCTCTGGCCTCTAAGCCTGGCTGATACTTTCTCTGAAAGATTTAGTAAACATTTTTCTATAACTTCTTTCTCCATCACATCATTCAAAAAAGTATGTTCGTGACTTATAGATTTTATTTTTTCTGTTTTTTTAACAATTCTTTCATCTATGCCGTTAGCCAAAAACCACAAATTTAGTCCGTTTTTTCCAAAAATTTTAATAATATCTTTTTGATTTAATCTAGCTAAATCTCCTATGGTTTTAATGCCTTGATTATTAAAAACAACTTTGCTTTTTACTCCAACCCCCCACAATCTATTTATATCCAGAGGCCAAAGGAACTCTAAGAGTTTATCCTGAGCAACCTCGGCCAAACCATCAGGTTTATTCAAATCCGAAGCTATCTTAGCTGAAGTTTTAGTGGGGCCCAATCCAATAGACGCCGTCAATCCTAATTTATTTTTAATACGTGTTTTGATATTTTCGCAGGTTTCAAAGGGTGTTCCAAAAATATGATAGCTCCCTGAAATATCTAAGAATGCTTCGTCTATACTTATAGATTCGACAATAGGCGTAAATTCATAAAGTAATTTATTAATTTTTTGAGAAATATTATAATACTTCTCCATATTAACCGGCAAAAATATCGCGTATGGACATTTTCTATAGGCAATGGATATCGGCATAGCCGAATGAATACCGAAACTCCTAGCCTCATAGGAACATGTTGAAACTACTCCTCTTCCCTTACCATCTCTTGGGTCAGCACCTACAATAACCGGTTTCCCTTTAAATTCCGGATGATCCCGCTGTTCTACTGCGGCAAAAAAAGCATCCATATCAACATGTGCGATATATTTATCCATTAATAAATTACATATTCCCTATTACAACAGTTTTATAAAAATATATTTTTATAAAATATAACAATAAATAACTATCAAATCCGCATATGGCTTATTGCCTCAATCCTTTTTAAAACCGGCGGATGACTATAATCTAAAAATACTTTTAAAGGATGAGGTGTTAAATTAGACAAATTATCTATAGATAATTTTTTTAACGCGGAAATAAAAGCTTCCGGCTTATTAAAAGTTTTTACAGAATATAAATCAGCTTGGTATTCATTTTTTCGTGATAAATGATTCAAAAAAATCGAAAGAATTACGTTTATCGGTGTATAAAGAAAACCAAAAAATAATAACCCTGCATACACAGAGACATGCTGCATTTTAAAAGCCGCGAACAATTCTACATTCTTTATAAAAAAAGACATAATAAAAAACATTATTCCATTGGTAATAATCCCTATAATTAACTGTTGTAATATGTGTTTCTTTTTATAATGGCCAATTTCATGAGCTAAAATAGAAACAAGCTCGTCAACGGTATGTTTTTCAATTAGTGTATCGAATAATACAATACGCCGATATCTACCAAAACCGGTAAAAAAAGCATTGGATTTTGTAGAACGTTTTGAACCATCCATTTTAAAAATACCTTTAATCTTAAAGTTTTGCTGTTTTGAATATTTTTCAATAGCAACCTTTAATTCTCCATCTTCTAATGGTAAAAATTTATTAAACATCGGCATTATTAAAACCGGAGCAACAAACAGAATGAACACCTCAAAAATTGTTACACCGACCCAACACCAAAACCAAGCCAAAGCACCTGTTTTTATAAAAAACCATATAATTCCCGAAAAAATTATACTTCCCAATATAATAGATAAAACCCAACCTTTTAATAAATCAAAAATAAAAGTTTTTACTGTAGTGCGATTAAACCCGTATTTTTCTTCAATAAAAAACGTATCATATATCAAAAAAGGCATATTAAATATTTGAGATCCAAAAAATATTATTGCTATAAACAATAATCCCGTAGTAATGACTCCCATATTAAAATTTCGCACAAATAGGTCAATGTAATTAAATCCCCCTATCAATATTAACCAAATAATTAAAAAATTTAATACTGAGCTTTGAACAATTTTAAAATAAGCGTTATCTTTTAAATAATTTTGAGACTTTAGGTATTTCTGAGGATTGTATAAACCTTTGAATTCTTTGGGCAAATCAATTTTAGCAGATGATATATTTAATAAAGATGCCGTTAAATTTACAATATATATCCCGACAAAAACTGTTAAAATAATACATAAATATAAATTCATATTTTTTACATATAAAGAAAAACAAATCCTTAGCAGCTTCAGCTAATTCAAAGACATTGTTTCCCTTAGCTTTAATTTAAATATTCAATACTGATTATTAGAAAAGTTAACAAAAAAATCTATTAACTTAATAAACTCTACTTATTTAAATATAGAGTTTGAGTAGGAAATGCGAATTCAATATTCCTATTTTCAAATTCATCTTTAATAATAAAATTAATGTTTTGCTGAATATCCATATATTTATTATAATCTCCGCTTTTAACTAAATAGACAACTTCAAATATTAAGCTGAAATCTCCGTAAGAAAAAAAATGGGCTCTATCGAAAATAGTATTTTCTGTTTTTTCTACCGCATTCTTAATTATTTTCGGTATTTCTTTCAGTTGATCAAGAGTGGTTTCATAAACAACACCCAACTTAAAAACCACTCTTCGTTTTTGCATTCTTTTATAATTTCGAATACGTGAATCTGTAAGGTCAGAATTGGAAAATATTAACTGTTCTCCTCCAAGGCTGCGTACACGGGTAGTCTTTATCCCTATATGTTCTATTGTTCCGAGAAGTTCACCTACTATAATAAAGTCACCTACTTCAAAAGGGTGGTCAAAAATTATAGAAAAATAACTGAATAAATCCTTTAATACTGTTTGAGCAGCTAAAGCTATTGCTACTCCCCCTATCCCTAAACCGGCAATAACACTGGAAACTTTAAACCCTAAATTGTCTAGGTAAAAAATAATAG
>JAUVUO010000132.1 GCA_030601015.1 Candidatus Omnitrophota bacterium
CGACGCAATTACCATCGAGAATTTCCTGGCCTATATTGATCCGGTCAAATGCAAATTGTGCAGGAAATGCGTTGTGGAATGCCCGACCAATGCCATCCTGGAAATCGGATTCCCACCAATAAAGATAAGTTAGCTGAGGCATTAGAAACCGTTTATGGTGAATCGCCCTTTAAACATAAAAGGTTAATCCTTAGTATAATTGATAAAAATGAATTAAAGCAGGCCTTGCGTTTTATTGAAAGATTAAAGCAGGGAGAAAATGCTTTAGAGTTAAAGAACGAAATTGAAAACGTTTATATTAAATTGATAAGGTAGGAGATAATGGCATTAGAAAGGCGTAAACTATCCTCGTTAGGGAAAATTCTTGTAAAATTAAAAAAAATTACATTAACGCAGTTGAATAAAGTTTTGGCTATTCAAAAAGAAAATCCTTCAAGAAGGTTAGGAGATATTTTTTTAGAATTAGATTATATTACCAGGGATGATTTACATAACGCGTTGGCTTTACAGTTTCAATATCCTTTTATTAATATAAGCAAATATAAATTAAGCAAGGAAATAATAAAAATAGTGCCTAAGGAAATAGCTAAACGTTACAAGTTGGTGCCAATGAACAAATTTAAAAAGATTCTTACCATTGCGATGTTTAATCCTTTAGATGAAGAAGCTTTGCAGGTTATTAGTGAACTGACAGGGTTAAAGATAAGGTTGTTTGTTTCTTCTAGGGAAGAATTAGATGAAGTCATTGATTCGGTATATAAATAATATTTAATTTTGGATATGGACAATAACGAAAATCATAAAACAGAGAATGAAGTTGTACCTTTGAAAACTCCGGATACAGAGGAAAAGGCAGAATTGTTTTCCGAGGGTGATTCTTTTACGGAAAGGTTTGTGAAACGGTTATTAATTGTAGCTGTAGAAGCTGGAGCCAGCGATATTTTTTTTGAGCCTCAGGAGGAGGACCTTAGAGTGAGGCTTAGGATTGATGGCCTTTTGTGTGAAGCTGAGAGTTGTTCTGTGAAATATTCCAGTTCAATTATTAGTTATATTAAGGTAATCTCCAGTTTGGATATCGCCGAACACCGTTTCCCTCAGGATGGCCGTTTCAGGGTACATATCAATTCTAAACCCATAGATTTTAGAGTTTCGATTGTAGCAACAAATTTGGGAGAAAAGGTGGTGTTACGGGTTTTAGATAAAGGTAATATAAAATTAGATTTAGATACTTTAACTTTTGATATTGAAAGTATGGATATACTTAAAAGAAATTTAAAAAAGCCTTATGGTATGATCATTGTTTGCGGGCCTACCGGCAGCGGTAAGACTACTACTCTTTATTCGTCTCTGAAGTATATTGACTCTGTAGATATTAATGTAGTTACTGTTGAGGATCCTGTAGAATATCAGATGCCGGGAGTTAACCAGGTAGCTGTAAATGAACAGATAGGGTTAACTTTTGCTGCTGTTTTACGTTCAATATTACGTCAGGATCCTGATGTAATATTGATTGGAGAAATCCGGGATGTCGATACAGCGGATATAGCGATTAAAGCTTCTTTGACGGGGCATTTAGTTTTATCTACCATACATGCTACAACTGCTACCGGCGCTATAGTTAGATTTATTAATATGGGGATAGAGCCTTTCCTTATGGCTTCTTCTTGTTTGGCTACAGCGGCTCAGGCTCTTTTAAGGAAATTATGCCCGGATTGCAAGGTAGAAATTGATGCTCCGGATAACATTGAAGAGATATTTAATATGTCTAATGTGCCTTTTCGAAAAGGTTTGAAATATTATAAGCCGGGGGGTTGTAGGTTTTGTGCTAATATAGGTTATAAGGGCCGTATTGGGTTAATTGAAATTTTGGAAGTTGATTTGGATATTAAAGAGTTACTTAATAGGGGAGCCTCTGACTTAGAAATAAGAGAGAGGGCTATAGCTAATGGAATGAAAACATTAAGAGATAAAGCTTTACTGCAGATTATTCAAGGAAATACTACAATGAAAGAGGTTTTTAGGGTTACTTTATAACAGAGTTCAATATGAGTAATTTAGAAAATAAAGAAATAGAATATTTTTATTCAATTTGCGAAGAATCATTTTTCCCGCCTATTGATTTAACAAAATATGACATTCCTGAAAATATTTTGCAATATATCCCTGAACGCACCGCATTGGCTTATCAGGTTATACCTATCGCTTTGTTGGGAGATGTTTTGACTGTAGCGACGAAAGACCCCTTAAATATTTCAGCTATAGATAGCCTTCGTTTCCTTACTCAAATGGAAATTTCTCCGGTTATTGCCCTTTCAAAGCAGATTATTCAGGCTATAAATAAAAATTATTCTTTGGTTAGAGACAAAGAAGAAAGAGAGGCCGAGAAAGATGTTCAGGAAGAGAAGGTGTCAGAAATAGATTCTTTTAAAGCAAAAAAGTTTAATTTAAAAGAAATAGCAAAACTTTCTAAAGACGCAAAAGTAATAGAAATTGTTAACAAAATATTAAGCGAGGCGGTAATGTTAAGAACAAGTGATATACATATTGAGCCTTATGAAAAAGACGTTCGAATTAGGTATAGAGTTGACGGTATTTTGTATGAATCGAAGATAATAAAGAAAACGCTGCAAGAAGCAATTGCTGCCAGGATAAAAATAATGTCACGTTTAGACATTACGCAGCGCAGGATGCCACAGGATGGACGATTCAGCTTCAGTATGAAAGAAAAACAAATGGATGTAAGAGTTTCTATTTTGCCGGTAGATTTTGGAGAAAAAATTGTTTTAAGACTTTTGGATAAAGACAGTATAAATCTTACCATTGAAGAGTTAGGTTTTTCATCTTACGCTTTTGATGCCTTTGAAAATGCTATTTCTAAACCTTTAGGTATGATACTTATTACCGGGCCTACAGGGTCCGGAAAGACAACTACTTTGTATACCATACTCAATAGGCTGAATACATATGACAAGAGCCTTGTCACCATCGAAGATCCTGTTGAATATAATTTGAACGGGGTTAGCCAAATCCCTATCAAACATGATATAGGATTAGGTTTCTCTCATATATTACGGGCTACATTGAGGCAATGTCCGGATGTTATTATGGTCGGTGAAATCCGGGATAATGAGACGGTTGATATAGCGATGAAAGCTGCTTTGACAGGGCATGTTGTTTTTTCTACTTTACACACCAATGATGCTCCTTCGGCAATAACCCGATTGTTAAATATGGGTGTTGAACCTTTTTTGATTTCTTTCTCTTTGAATATGATAGCTGCTCAGCGATTAGTCAGGAAAATTTGTGTAAAATGTAAAGAATCGTATGATATTGATTTAACTAAAGTTATAGAAATTCCATTGCGTTATAGAGAAAGGAATGCTATTCTCTATAGAGGTAAAGGTTGTCCGGATTGCCGTAACTCGGGGTATAAAGGAAGGATTGCTATTGTTGAGGCGTTAACTTTGGACAATAATATTAGAAGCTTGATTCTTAAAAGAGCATCAACGGTTGAGATTCGGGAATACGCTATTAAGCATGGCGGAATGAAAAGCTTAAGAGAGGATGCCACAGATAAATGTTTTAAAGGGGAGACTACATTGGAAGAATTAGTGAGGGTGACTACGGAGATATAAATGGCATTATTTAATTATGTTGGCGTAGATATATCAGGACAAAAAACTAAAGGTAAAATAGAAGCAGATTCCTTAGAGGGTGTTGTAAATAAACTTCGATTTCAAAATATCAATATTTTAGATATTTTTGAGGTAAAAAAAGGATCAAATAAGGTTAAACTTAATAGTAAAGATTTAGAATTATTTACACGTCAGCTTTCTTCTTTAATCTCGTCGCGCATACCTATAATAAAAAGTTTAGATATTTTGACTAAGCAGACAGAAAAAAAAGTATTCAGAGAAATAATTTCTTCAATACAAAAAAGCATTAAAGCGGGAAATTCACTTGCTGATTCATTCTCAAGATATCCAAAAGTGTTTTCTAATTTATTCGTGAACATGGTTAATGTAGGAGAATTCAGCGGCAATTTGGATGCTATGTTGGAAAGGCTTGCGGACCATATCGAAGGTTATAACGCCTTAGTAAAAAAAGTTAAAGCGGCCATGATGTATCCGATGGGTATAATGGGTGTAGCCGGATTTGTTTTGCTGATAATTTTTATATTTGTTATTCCGGGATTCGAAAAAATATTTGAGAGTATGGGAGGAAAACTCCCATTACCAACACAATTGTTGATAAATGCCAGTGAGGGTCTTCGAAGGTATTTTTTATATATTTTTGGTTTTATTGGTTTAATTATTTTTTTAATTAAAAGATATTTTTTAACTCCTAAAGGGGAACTTGTTCAAGAGAAGATTAGAAGAAAAATTCCTGTTATGGGAGCACTTTATAGTAAAATGGTTTTAGCAAGATTTACTAAAACCTTGGCGACTTTGGTCAAAAGCGGGGTATCAATTTTGAACGCTTTAGAGATTGCAGGTAAGACATCAGGGAGTTATCAGTTAGAAGCTATAGTTAGAAAGGCTAAAGAGGACGTTGCCGGAGGCCAAAAATTAGCTGAGGCTTTATCTCTAAGCGGGTTTTTCCCTTTAATGGCCGTTAATATGATTGGGGTAGGAGAAGAAGGGGGCGATTTGGGGGGTATGCTTGAAAAAATATCCGAACTTTATAATAAGGATATGGATACCTTAACTTCTCGGATTATTACTTTACTTGAACCCACAATCACTGTTATTATGCTTATAATTATCGCAGCTA
>JAUVUO010000155.1 GCA_030601015.1 Candidatus Omnitrophota bacterium
CATGCTCGATAAATCACGTAGGAGTGTAGAGAAGGATAAAATAAGGTAAAATGTTTTAAATACGGAAAAGAGTATTTAAATCATTTTCCCTTATTTTATCCTTCTCTACACTACTACGTGATTTATCGAACATGAGCACATCCTTTGAAAAGAATTTAAGTGTTGGATGTTGCGTTAAGTTAGATGGGTCTCTTGGGATTTATAAGGGAAAATGTTTTAAATACGGAAAAGAGTATTTGAAAATTTATTTTGGTGGGAAATGCAAAGATACAATATATATATCTTTACTAGAAAATCTCGGAAGGTTGTCAATATATAAAGGTTCTGCTACAAAACTGAGAGGGTGGAAAAAAAAGAAGTCAAATCAAAAACCAATAGATACAATATCAAATATACTAAATATTGAGAAGAGCCAATTTAACATTGTTAGACAATCTCGAGTTGCCGTTATAACCGAGAATAAAGATGTTTTAGATTTAATGAAAGACTTACAAATCAATAATTGTAAATTTACGGATATTTTCCCCGTCGCCAGACTTACCGCTGCCGATAATTATTGTGCTATTCCCGGCACACGTCTCGAAGGGCGTCAACCGGTAATATATTTCGTGTCGAGTTTCGGAGTATTATTTAATTTTATTCAAGAAGGAAATAAAATAAATACACTAATTATAGACAGCGCTTCAAAAGTAAGGAATAATTTTAGTAATATTAATTCTTTAAAAGACGATAAAAGTATTGAGAATATATTAATATTTTCGAACTGCACCGCCCTCAACGAAAAAAGAGACTTTGAAAGAAATGGATTTAAAAGTTGGGTTTGGACCAGGAAAGATTTTAGTGAGTTAGAAGGTTTGGGTTCCTTTGAAAATTCCGAAGGTAATTTCGAAGATCCGTTTAATAGTCATTATAAAGTATTAAAATCTTTGGCAAGGCAGAAGATTGATCTTATCGATATAGAACTGCCGGAACAAGATACCGAAAAAATATTTAATGAAGCTATGGAAATAGTAAATAAGCTAAGGAGTTATAATAGAGATGCAGACAATGCTAAACTTAACGAATTATTAAAAACTGTCTTAGGAGGTTGTTTATTTTACTTTCAGAATTCAATTTATCCCGACGGGTATGCATTGAATTTACCGGAAGTGAATGACTTTTATAGAACTTATTCGCAAAATATTATAGATAAAATCAAGCTTAAAACAGAAGAGCTGCTTTCAATACATATAAGCTCAAATCTTGAGCACGATTTCAATAAATTATTAAATATTCTAAAAAAAATTAAAGAGCAATTTTCATTTCAAAATATTAAAGCCGACAAACTATTGAATTTGTTAAAGGAAGATATGCGCGGTTCGGTTGTAGTAATAGTAAGAAAATCCTGGCAAAAAGAGATTCTTTTAGATTGGTTGAAAGATAACAATATAATGTGCAATCAAAATTCGAAAAAAAGAAAAAATATTAGTATAGTTGATTTTAAATCTTTCCAAAAATTGCAAAAAGATACCTTTTACAATAAGATCATATTTTCCGGTTGGTATGGTTATAAAAATAAATACATATTTGATTCAGGTATTTCTCCTCATATAATTTTTCTTCTTTACCCGTTTGAAAAATGTCAAGTAGAGAGCCTTCTAAATATGATTGAAAAAGACAGATTTAATCTAAGAGACCCTAATTGTAGGGCGGAATTGTTGGGAATAAATCCTGCCGACTTTTCTTCGGAAAAAGATGTACTCCAAAAGACGGACTATTTTGAGTTAGAAGGAGATTTAACAAAGATTATTGATGACCTGACTTCAAGAACACTATCGGAGATCGGGACTTCTTATCATTCGGACGAAGAAGATGCGGTATTAGCCAGTCTTGTGATTTTTGAAGAAAATGAATTTGCTTTTCTGACAAAAAATTACGGAGCTAAAATATTAAACAGAATTGAAGAAAGTATAAAAATTAAAAACCTGGAAGATTTGGAAATCGGGGATGAAATAGTTTTTCTATCCGACTCCAGAAGGAATATTTTCGACGAACTTATACAGATTGCGGAATCGAGTTCTTCGTTTAGTACGGAAGTCAGGATTTCGAAGATTTGGAAGAATGCAATAATAAAATATATGAAATATAAAAATATAGATTTTCAAACTTTTTCGGAGGAACTATGTAAAAAGAGATGAAAAAGACATTCGGTAACTGTTCGAAATTGGGTAGAAAGTAAACATATAATAGGTCCGTGGAATGAAACCGAAACCTTAAAAGCTATTGCGGAAGTGACGGAAGATTCGGATTTACTAGACAATTTGAGAAAAATTATTTATGCGTGTAGAAAATTACGGGCTTTGCATGTCAGACTGGGAAAATATCTTGCGAAATGTATATTTGCCTCTATAGATTCGCAACAGGAAAGTAAAATTGACAGTGTTATGCGAAATAGAATCAAAGAGCTGTCAAAGTGCGTTACAACTGTTCGAATTAAATCGATAGGCAGTAATTTTAAAATGATTGCAAAAAATAAAGTTAATCATTTAATAGAAGAAATCGGAGATTGACTAATATGGCGGAAATGATTCCCCCTTATATTCATAAAGATATAAATAGTTCCGCAGAGAAAAAAATATTCGAATTAATAAAGAGAGATTCGTTTCTTTCAGATTGTACATGTTTTCACTCTTTAGGACTCGCACGACACCAAAGAAAAATATACGGAGAAATAGATTTTGTCCTATTGTGGGAAGGCGGTATTTTTTGTCTTGAGGTAAAAGGAAGCGGCATAAGAAGAGAAAGGGGCGTATGGGTTTTTTCGAACAGATACGGTAAGGAATACTATAAAAGAGAAGGCCCGTTTAGGCAAGTTTCTTCTGCGATGTTTTCTTTAAAAAAAGATCTTGAAACGAAATTCGGTAGCTGCGTCGGAAACGTGCTTATGGGCTACGGTGTTCTGTTTCCCGATATAGAATTTACGAAAGATTCTCCCGAGTGGGATCGGGACATTATTTATGATTTGTCCGATAGAATTTATCCTTTTTCTGATTATATAAAGAAATTAGTATTTTATTGGAGAGAGAGGTGTACTAATGTAAAAGAAAATATAAGTAAGGAAACCACGGAAAAAATAAAAAATTACATTAGAGGGGATTTTGAAATTATTGTTCCTTTGTGGACAAAGATTGAAGATACAGAAAATCAAATATTAAAGTTAACCGACAACCAATATAGAGCTCTTGACAGAATGGCGTTAAATCCGAGAGTATTTTTTAGGGGACCGGCAGGTACCGGAAAAACTTTACTTGCTTTAGAACAGGCAAAAAGGATTTCCGAACAAAATAAAACAGTTTTAATGCTTTGTTTTAACTCTTTTTTGGGGAAAAAATTGGAGAACGCCGTAAAGGGAATCGAAAATTACAATTTAATACATACGCGGACTATTCATAGGTTTTTTTACGAATGTATAAAAAAAGGTAATTTTTTTGAAAATTTCGCAAAAGAAATCGAAAGAAAAAATCCGAACGACGTTTATAATAAAATTTATCCTAAATACTTTATTAAGTCTTTCGAATCCGGTAAATATTCGAAATATGATTATTTGATAGTGGACGAAGGACAAGATATTTTACGCGAAAACTTCTTTTTACCCTTAGATTTTATTCTGAAGGGAGGATTAGAACACGGTCAATGGTATATATTTTACGATTCGAATAATCAAGGTGACCTTTATCGTAATTTCGATGCGAATTTAGTGAATAAATTAAGGAATTTCGGCGGTACCGATTATTATCTGGATATAAATTGTAGAAATAGTAAACCTATCGCAATTCAAACCGCAGTTGTGTCCGGATTTGATATGGCGGAAACTACAATTCAATGCGGTACAAAGGTAGTTTATCTTTGGTATAAAAATTTATCGAATCAAAAAAACCAAATCGCGGACCTGATAACAAAATTAATTGACGATCAAGGGGTTAGTACGGAAGATATAACGATTTTGTATCCCGGAGGATCCGAAAAAATAAAAGAATCATTGTTAGAAATGAATCTTAATGTCGATATCGCAGAGTTGACCGCTAAAAATATAAATTCCCCTAAAGGAAATACGATATATATCTGTTCTATTCAGGCTTATAAAGGTTTAGAAAATAAAGTAATCGTTATTGCGGGAATAAATCAGATGGAAGGCAATTGGGTAGATACGCTTAATTATATTGGGATGAGCAGAGCAAGAGAATTATTATATGTTTTTATAGACGATATAATG
>JAUVUO010000062.1 GCA_030601015.1 Candidatus Omnitrophota bacterium
AACTGCGGTTGTAGGGACACACACTCATATACCTACGGCAGATGAAAGGATTATTGATGATTATACTGCTTATGTTACTGATTTAGGGATGACCGGAAGCTTTGATTCTGTATTGGGCAGAGATAAAGACCAAATAATTCAAAGATTTATTACGAATATGCCTTTACGTTTTAATCTTGCTCAAAATGATGTAAGAATTCAAGGAGTTTTGATAGAAGCAGAGGAAGAAACAGGCCGAAGTTTATCAATAAAAAGAGTAGAGTATAAACAGGGATAATCCTAAAGGGGTTTGAGGATATTTAAGATAATTGGTATTAAAGTAAAAGAAAAAGTGCGAATTATACAAGGTGTGTAAAAAAAGATATTTAAAGTAAAATGTTTTTAGATAAAATAGGCTTCCCTCAGGATTTAAAAAAATTAAAATATCAAGAATTAAAAATTTTGTGTCAGGAGATACGCACATTAATTATAGAAGTCGTGTCTAATAACGGCGGCCATTTAGCCTCGTCGTTAGGGGCTGTGGAATTGTGTATTGCTCTTAATTATTGTCTGGACACTCCAATTGACAGTTTAATTTTTGATGTCGGGCATCAAATTTATGCTCACAAAATAATAACGGGCAGGAAATCAGCGTTTAAGACTTTGAGACAATATAAAGGGATTAGCGGATTTCCTAATACGGAAGAATCACCATATGATATATATACTTCGGGCCATGCTTCTACGGCAATATCCTGGGCTCAGGGGATTGCTGAGGCAAAAAAAATAAAAAAAGATAGTTCTAAGACAGTGGCAGTTGTAGGGGATGGATCTTTGACAGGAGGGATGGCTTTTGAAGCTTTAAATACCTGCGGCCATCTTCAAACTGATATTTTAGTAATAGTTAATCATAATGAGATGAGCATATCTCCTTCTGTGGGGGCTTTAAGCAAATGTTTAACCCGGATAATTTCCGCGCCTATATATAATCGAATCAAAAAAGAGCTGGAAGTTTTAGTAGAAAATTTTTCTTTAGTTAAAAGTTTAGCTAAAAAGGCTAAAAAATTTGAAGAAACAATAAAAGGATTACTTATCCCGGGGATTTTTTTTGAAGAATTAGGATTTAGATATTTCGGGCCGATAGACGGACACGATTTCGAGGAATTAATTCCTACAATAAAAAATGTAATCTCATTAAAAGGTCCGCGGATTTTGCATGTGGTTACTAAGAAAGGGAAAGGATACAAATATTCGGAAGGCAATCCTGAAGATTTCCATAGTGCTTCTAACTTTAATATCGATTTGGGAATATCAGAGAAGAAAGGAGAAAATAGTTATAGTCAGGTGTTTGCGAAGAAGATAACTTCGTTAGCTCAAAAAAACCGTAAGATAGTGGCAATAACAGCGGCAATGCCTAAAGGGACAGGACTGGAAATATTTAGAAAACAATTTCCTGAAAGATTTTTTGATGTAGGTATCGCAGAGGAGCATGCTGTAGGTTTTGCCAGCGGGTTGTCTAAACAGGGATTAAAGCCTGTGGTTGCGATTTACTCTACTTTTTTACAGAGGTCTTTTGACCAAATGATTCATGATGTTGCTTTGAATAAAGCGAATGTTGTTTTTGCTGTGGATAGAGCAGGTTTAGTAGGCGAAGACGGGCCTACTCATCATGGAGTTTTTGATATTGCGTATCTTCGGTTGATTCCGAATATGGTTTGTATGGCATCTAAAGATAAAGAAGAGTTAGAAAACATGATAGAATTTGCTGTGACTTTAAATTGTCCGGTAAGTATAAGGTATCCTAAAGGTGAAACGTATTCTTTAGGTTATAAGGAAGAAATAAAAATAGGTAAAGCTCAAATAATATCCGAAGGAGAAAAAATTTGTTTAGTTTCCTTAGGGTCTATGGTAAAAGAAAGTATAGAATGTTTTTCTTTACTAAAGAAAGAAGGCATACACATTGGGTTAGTCAACGCAAGATTTATAAAACCGTTGGATAGCGATTTATTTATAAAACTAACTGATAAGTATAAGGTGATTATTACGTTGGAAGAGGGAAATCTGCCTTGCGGATTCGGAAGCGCGGTTATGGAGTTTTATGAAAAATGCAGTTTGTTGGGTAAAATAAAAATAATAAATATGGGATTCCCCGATGAATTCATTCCGGCTGCTAAAAGAGATATTCTTTTGAAACTTTATAAGTTAGATGCTTATTCCTTGGTAGAGAGAATTAGGAAGTTAATGAAAGAGGAGTCAGTATGTCAAAAGTGAAAAATAATATAAAGCTGTCAGTTTTTGAAGTGAGAATAAAGGAAGATCGTTGTAAAGGATGTCAAATGTGTTTGTTTTATTGTCCTGGAAAATGTTTAGAATTATCTTCGAAGTTGAATAAAAAAGGAGTAAAGTTTGCTCAGTATAAAGAAAAAAATAATTGTATAGGCTGCGGATTTTGTTATTTTATATGCCCGGAAGGGTGCATTGAAATTTATCAGAAGTAAAAAACTATAAGAGTGGAATTTTTTAGACAACTGGAAAAATAGTATAAATATATGCAAAAAATTAATAAAAGAAAATTAATGAGCGGGAATGAAGCCATAGCGGAAGCTGGGATCATTGCAGGCTGTAAGTTTTACGCGGGATACCCCATTACTCCTCAAAATGAGCTGATAGCATATATGGCACAAAATATGAAAAAAAGGGGGGGCATTTTTATTCAGGCTGAAAGTGAAATAGCCGCTGTTAATATGGTATTAGGTGCTGCTGCTGCCGGAGTGAGAGCAATGACTTCTTCATCCAGCCCGGGTATTTCTTTAAAACAAGAGGGTATATCTTATTTGGCGGGTTGTGAACTTCCCGCTTTAATAGTAAATGTTATGAGGGCAGGCCCCGGTTTAGGAGATATTTCATCAAGCCAGAGCGATTATTTTCAGGCTACCAGAGGCGGAGGCCATGGGGATTATTTTACCCCGGTCTTAGCTCCATGGAGTGTTGAAGAGGCTGTGAATTTAGTTATGTTGGGTTTTGACATAGCCGATTACTATAGAAATCCTGTAATGATTTTAGCTGACGCAATCATAGGGCAGATGATGGAACCGGTAGGAAGTTTTAATAAAAGGCAATTCAGGAAAAAAATTGAGCCGAAAGATTGGGCTTTAACCGGGGCAAAAGGCAGGCCTCCTAATTCGATTAAATCGTTATTTTTACAAGAAGGGGTTTTGGAGCAGCATAATAAAAAGTTGAAGAAAAAATGGGATAAAATTAGAAAAAATGAACAAAGATTTTTTATTTTCGATACCGAGGATGCTGATTATTTAGTAGTTGCTTACGGTTCTCAAGCAAGAATTTCTTTGGAAGCTGTAAATATATTGAGAAAACAAGGCATTAAAGCCGGCCTGTTTAGGCCAATAAGCCTTTGGCCGTTTCCGATAAAAGGTTTAAAAAAAATCGCGGAAAATGTGAAAAAAGTTTTAGTGGTTGAACAATCTTTGGGGCAAATGGTTGAAGATGTACGATTGTGTTTACCGGAAAAACAAATATATTTTTTAGGTAGAGCCGGCGGAGGTGTTCCTTCATCCGGTGAAATTGTAAAATATATAAATAGAAAATTATTATGAAGGTAAAATTTAGCCGGCCAAAATCTTTAAATGACATAGAAACTCATTATTGCGCGGGATGCGGGCATGGTATCTTGAATATTTTGGTAGCAAAGGTTGTTGATGAATTAGGAATAAGAGAAAAAACGATAGGAGTGGCTCCAGTAGGATGTGCGGTGCTTGCTTACAAATATTGGAATTTTGATGTTTCCGAAGCTGCTCATGGAAGGGCTTTAGCTGTTGCTACAGGTATAAAAAGGTGTCATCCTGATAAGGTTGTTTTTACGTACCAGGGTGACGGAGATTTAGCTTCTATTGGGATGGCAGAGACAGTTCATGCTGCCAATAGAGGAGAAAATATAACTTGTGTTTTTGTAAATAACGCTTGCTATGGAATGACCGGCGGTCAAATGGCGCCTACTACTATTGTTGGACAGAAAACAATAACCACCCCCTTAGGACGAGAGCCTGAGTCAGGAGAAGGTTGGCCCATTCGAATGGCAGAATTGCTTTCCGGGTTGAAAGGAGTTTGTTTTTCAGTGAGGGCAGCAGTGTTTAATCCTCAAAAAGTGATGCAAACTTATCAATATATAAAGAAAGCTTTTATAAATCAAATTGAAGGGAGAGGTTTTTCATTGGTTGAAGTGTTGAGTCCTTGTCCAGCGGCTTGGCGAAAGACTCCTCTTGAATCGATGAAATGGATTAAAGAGGAGATGGTAAAAAGTTTTCCTTTAGGGGTTATCAAGAGTGGATAGGGAATTTAATACTAATTTTTTTAAAATTTTGCCGTAAAAAATGAGTAAACAAATATTGGTTTCAGGTTTTGGAGGTCAGGGGATATTAAGTTTAGGCAGGATTTTAGCTAAGTCTGCTATTGTAGAAGATAAAAACGTTACATGGTTCCCTTCTTATGGGGCTGAGGTGCGGGGAGGAACTTCTCATTGTTTTGTTAAAATTTCTAAAGAACCGATAGCATCACCTTTTGTTGAGTACCCGGATATAGGTATAATTTTAAATCAACCCTCTTTAGATAGATATAGAAAACAATTCAAAAAGGGATGTTTTTTAATATTAAATTCAGATTTTATCAGCAATGATAGTGTTAATAAAGGAGTAAAAAAGATAAGTCTTCCTTTAAATAGAATGGCTTTAGAGTGCGGAAGCCTTAAAGTTACTAATATAATCGCGTTAGGTGTATTGATTTCATTTAGTCCCGAAATTATTAAAGAAGACAGTGCGATTCAGGTGTTAAACGAAATTTATAGAAATAAAGAAATATTAAAACAAAATTTAGACGCCTTGGGTAAAGCAAAGAGTTTGGGTATTAAAAATTAACTATTATTTTATAAAGGAGAAAATATATGGTAAAAGTTCGATTTGCACCTTCACCAACCGGTTATCTTCATGTAGGAGGTGCTCGTACATGTTTGTTTAATTGGCTTTACGCCCGAAATACCGGATGTAAATTTATTTTGAGAATAGAAGACACAGATTTGGAACGTTCAAAAAAAGAGTATTTAGATGAAATATTGGAAAGTATCAAATGGCTGGGAATGGAGTGGGACGAAATTTATTATCAATCGAAAAGATTTGAGATCTACCATCAATATGCTGAAAAATTAATTAAGGAAGGAAAAGCCTATAGAAAAGAAGGAGCAGTTTTTTTTAAATATAATTTTGAAACCATAGAGATAGATGATTTGATTCGAGGAAAAATTGTTTTTAAAGAATTGCCTAAACAAGAAGAAGTAATTATTAAAAGCAATAATTCACCGGCTTATAATTTTTGTTGCGTTATAGATGATGCTCTTATGCGGGTGAATAGAGTTATTAGGGGAGA
Organism: Candidatus Omnitrophota bacterium; assembly: GCA_030601015.1. Taxonomy (GTDB): domain Bacteria; phylum Omnitrophota; class Gorgyraeia; order Duberdicusellales; family 4484-171; genus JAGLSE01. The sequence continues at coordinate 5,413 of JAUVUO010000062.1, forward strand.
AGACCATATATCAAACACTCCTAAACAAATTTTAATGTATAAAGGTTTGGGATTTGAAGTGCCTCAATTTGCTCATCTGCCTTTAATTTTATCTCCGCAAGGGGGGAGGCTTTCTAAACGGTTTGGGGCTACTTCGATAAGAGAGTATCGGCAGATGGGATACTTATCGGAAGCAATTATAAATTATTTGATGCTTTTAGGTTGGTCTCCGGGAGAAGATAAAGAAATTCTGTCTTTAAGTGAAGCCAAAAATATTTTTAATATTAAAGATGTTAATAAGACCGGTGGAGTTTTTTCTGTGGATAAGCTGAATTGGATCAACGGAGCATACATAAGAACAAAGAATATACAAGAGTTGGCGAAAATCAGTAAGAGTTATTTGGGAGAGGATTATTTACCTTCTTGGGTAAATGAAGATTATTTTCATAAGGTAATAGCTCTTTTTAAAGAGAGAATAGTGCGGATGACGGATTTAGCAGATAGCATGAAATTTTGTTTTTATGATGATTTTGAATATAAAGAAGAGACTAAAACGATTCTGGATAATGATTTATCTGATAAAATAAACATCTTGATTGAAAATTTAAATAATGTTAATAATTTTATGAAAGTAGATATCGAAGCTGAATTTAGAAAGACGGCGAAAGATATAGATGTTAAGGTTAGAGTATTAGTCCACCCAACCAGGGTCGCTTTAACCGGCAGTAAAAATGGCCCGGGCTTATTTGAGACAATGGAGATTTTAGGAAAAGAAAAAGTATTGAATAGATTAAGGAGACTGGTTAAATATTGGGGAGGTGAAAATGAATAAGGGTATTTCATTATTATTTCTAGGTGTTTTTTTAGTTTGTTTAAGCGGTTGTCAAACCGTGAAAAATGCCGGTAAAATCGTTACAGGAACAGGAGATCTTTTTTATGGTGCAGGCAAAGAAGTAGTCGATACAACTTATAATTCCTATAAAGCATTAGAGAGAGCTGATGATTGGATGCAAAAAAATCTTTGGTAATGTATAAGATTATATCTTTAGAAAATTTTATATTATAGAATTATTTAATAAAAGGATATTTTAGAAAAAGATATATTAGAAAATAGATTTTTTTATATTGCCCCGTAGTGTAATTGGTAACACGAGTGACTCTGAATCACTTATCTCTGGTTCGACTCCAGACGGGGCAGCCAATGTTGACAACTATCCGAAACTGCACCAGGGGATGCGGTCGGAACAAGCGCCTTACAGGTTTTTGTAGGGCGTTTTTTTTGGGGTAGATCGTCTTGGGGAGGATATCCTCAAGGGGCTTTTCGATATACAGGGTGATTGCTATCCTATCGTTTTATGCACGAAAATATCTTTGATCAAGGCTTGTATAAGGCTTTCCTGGGCTTCCGGAGAGGCCTTATCGGGTAAAGCCTATGTTCCGGTGCCGAAACTCACCAGAATGGGCGTTCATGTTGGTAACTCTCTTTTGGGTCTGCAGTTTGTCTATCTCGTCTTCCAGTTGCGCAATCTCCATTTCCAATTCATTCATTTTATCTTTATAGGTGGAGCCTTGATTGGCATCAACTATTATTTCCCTTCGTGAATTATTATTGTCGCTCATCAAAGAAATTGCGAAGATTGTATCCGGGGCCGTTGTCAGATGGAAGTCCGGATGGAGCTCAAAAAAGGACAAGAAATAACAGACACTACTCCCCACCCTAATTCTCCATAATTCCGTAAATCCTCTACTTAGTTCAGCACAGCTATGTA
>JAUVUO010000007.1 GCA_030601015.1 Candidatus Omnitrophota bacterium
CTGCTATTTCCTTTGCCGATTGATCTAATACCCTGTGGTCAAAAGCCTTGAGTTTAATTCTTAATTTAAGCATAATTTTTTCTTTTTATTTGTATCTGATGATCACCTTATTCAATAATTTCAGTAATAACTCCCGCGCCAACTGTCCTTCCTCCTTCACGAATAGCAAACCTCAATTCCTTCTCGGCGGCTACAGGCTGAATCAAAAATATTTCAAGTTCAACATTGTCTCCCGGCATAACCATCTCAACTCCTTTAGGTAATTGACAAGTCCCGGTAACATCTGTTGTTCTAAAATAAAACTGAGGCCTATATCCGGCAAAGAAAGGTGTATGCCTTCCGCCCTCTTCTTTCTTTAAAGCATAAACAGTTGTTTTAAACTTTTTATGCGGAGTAATTGAGGCCGGTTTAGATAAAACCATTCCTCTTTCTACATCCTCTTTAGCTACACCTCTTAAAAGCAAACCAACGTTATCTCCAGCTTGACCTTCATCGAGAAGTTTTCTGAACATTTCGACTCCGGTAACAACTGTCTTTCTGGTTTCTTCTTTAATTCCGACAATCTCTATCTCTTCTCCAACTTTAACTATTCCTCTTTCAATCCTTCCGGTAACAACAGTACCACGGCCCGAAATAGAAAAGACATCTTCAACCGCCATTAAAAAAGGCTTATCAATGTCTCTTTTGGGTGTTGGAATATAATCATCTACGGCTTTCATTAACTCCAATATAGGCTTGCAGGCTGGACAATCATCTTTTCCACAAAAACATTCTAAAGCCTTTAAAGCCGAACCTTTAACTATTGGAATATCTTTTCCCGGGAATTCATATTTTGTAAGTAAATCTCTGATTTCCTCTTCTACTAACTCTACCAATTCTTCATCTTCCATTTGGTCAACTTTATTAATAAATACAACCAACGAAGGAACATTTACCTGTCTTGCCAAAAGAATATGTTCTCTGGTTTGAGGCATCGGCCCATCAGTTGCAGCTACTACTAAGATAGCTCCATCCATTTGTGCGGCACCAGTAATCATATTTTTAATATAATCAGCGTGACCCGGACAATCAATATGAGCATAATGGCGATTAGCAGTCTCATATTCAACATGGGCAATATTTATAGTAACACCTCTTTCTCTTTCTTCGGGAGCTTTATCTATATCTTCGAATTTAAGAGCCTTGGCACCCCCCTTAGTTGACAAAACCTGAGTTATAGCGGCAGTAAGTGTTGTCTTGCCATGATCAACGTGACCAATTGTACCAATATTCAGATGGGGTTTATTTCTTACAAATTTTTCTTTTCCCACTCTACACCTCCTTGTCCAATTATGTTCCTAATATTTTAATTAATAAATCATTTGGAACCTTCTCGTAATAAGAAGGCTCTATTGTATAAGAAGCTCTACCTTGTGTCAAGCTTCTTAATGCATCTGCATAATTAAATACTTCTGACAAAGGCACATCAGCCTTTACTATTCTTAAAACTTTTCGTTCCCTGATAGATGATATCTTCGAACGGCGTGAATTTAAATCACCAATAACCTGGCTAATGAACTCTGAGGGTGAACTAACTTCTATATCCATAATGGGTTCCAATAAAACAGAACTACCTTTTTTAAGGCCATCCCTTACAGCTATCTCAGCTGCTACCTTAAAAGCTAATTCTGAAGAATCAACATCATGATAAGATCCGTCTATTAAAGTAATCCTAAGATCTACCAAGGGATATCCTCCTAAAATACCGCTGCAGGAAGCTTCTTCAACTCCTTCTTTAACCGCGGGTATATATTCTTTAGGAATTACCCCGGATTTCATCTTATTTTCAAAAATTACACCTTTACCTTTATTTAAAGGTTCCATTAAGAGGACAATATGCCCATATTGGCCTCTTCCTCCTGTTTGTTGTATAAACTTGCCCACTGATTCAATCTTCTTAGTAATTGTTTCTTTATAGGCAACTTGAGGTTTCCCAACTTTTGCTTTTACATTAAATTCTCTTATTAACCTATCTACCATTATCTCTAAATGAAGCTGCCCCATACCTGAAATTATATTTTGTCCTGTCTCTCGATTATAAGCAATTTTAAAAGATGGATCTTCTTCCGATAATTTTGTTAAAGCCATAAAAAGTTTATCTTGGTCAGATTGAGTTTTAGGCTCTATAGCTAATGAAACTACCGGCTCAGGGAATCTTATTTCTTCTATAAGTACCTGATGATTGATATCACACAATGTATCTCCTGTAGTAGTATTTTTTAATCCAACTAAACAAACTATATCTCCGGGGTTAGCTTCATTTACTACCTCTTGTTTATTGGCGTGCATTTTTAAAATTTTAGTAACTTTTTCTTTTTGTTTTTTTGATGAGTTAAATATCTGAGAAGATGAACTAATCTTCCCTGAATATATCCTGGTATAAAACAGTTTACCTACAAAAGGATCAGTAAATACCTTAAAACATATGGCACACAAAGGCAATGTCAAAGGTGATTTGTTTTCTTGGTTTTTTTCATTAAATAATCCCGAAATCTTATCACCGTTAACTTCTAAAGGATAGGGCAAATAATTACCTATCGCATCTAATAATTCTTGTATCCCTTTATTTCTAAGTGAAGCACCACATAATATAGGGACAAATTTATTTAAAATAACATATTTTCTAATTGTAGAATTAATTTCTTCTTCTCTTATTTCAGCGCCCTCAATAACTTTGCACATAAATGAATCGTCAAATTCAGATAATTTTTCTAATAAATAATCTCTATGTTTGGAGGCTTTTAATTTCAAATCGTCTGGTATAATTTTCTTAATTATTTTTTCGCCAAGTTTGTCTTCATATCTTATTAACTTGTTTTGAATTAGATCTATGATTCCAACAAACTCATCATTTTCGTAAACAGGTATTTGGATAGGCGCGGCCACCATGTGCAGTTTATCTTTCATTTCATCTACAACTGTAAAAAAATCCGCACCTGCCCTATCCATTTTATTTATAAAAGCAATCCTGGGAACCTGATAATTATCTGCTTGATGCCATACTGTTTCAGATTGAGGCTCTACACCACCTACTCCGCAAAATATAACAACTACACCATCCAAAACCTTCAAAGAACGTTCTACTTCTACTGTAAAATCAATATGCCCGGGAGTATCGATAATATTTATTTCAAAACCTTTCCATTTACAATGAGTTGCCGCGCTTGTTATAGTTATTCCTCTCTCTTTTTCCTGAACCATCCAATCAGTTGTCGCGGTACCTTCATGGACTTCTCCAATTTTATAGGTTTTCCCTGAATAATATAATATTCTTTCCGTAGTAGTAGTTTTACCTGCATCAATATGAGCTATAAAACCAATATTTCTAATAAGTTTTAGACTGGAGTTCATTTCAATTAGAGTTAAACCTTTCACCTTAAATACTCTTTTTTTTTATAGAAATTATAAAACTGTCTAATATTTAAAATGAGCAAATGCTTTGTTAGCATCAGCCATTTTATGTGTGTCGTCTCTTTTCTTAATTACCGCGCCCTCTCTCCTAAAAGCAAACATTAACTCTTCTGCAAGTTTAATCTTCATGGGTTTGCCCTTTTTCTTTTGAGCAAAACTTTTAACCCACCTCAAAACCATAGTAGTACCTTTATCCTTAGGAACTTCTAAAGGAACCTGATAAGTTGCTCCTCCTATTCTTCTTGGTTTTACTGCCATTCTTGGACGGGCATTGTCTAAAGCTGTAAGAAAAACTTTTAACGGATCATCATTTGTTTTTTCAGCAACTATATCTAAAGCATCATATATTATTTTTTGAGCGGTATTCTTTTTACCATCAACCATAATAATATTAACAAACTGGCCCACTACTTCTGAATCAAATCTGGGATCCGGCTTTATTTCTCTTTTTTGAGCTTTCTTTCTTCTCATTTTTTCCTCCTGAAAACCGTAATTACACTTTATAACATCAAAACAAAACTTCTAATTATTTAGCTTTTGGCCTTTTAGCCCCATATTTAGAGCGTGATCTTTTTCGATTCTGAACTCCCTGACAATCAAGAGTCCCTCGTACAATATGATATCTTACTCCGGGAAGATCCTTTACTCTTCCTCCCCTAACCAAAACCATAGAATGTTCTTGCAAATTATGTCCTTCACCGGGAATATACGCGGAAACTTCTTCTGAATTTGTCAATCTTACCCTTGCAATCTTCCGCAACGCGGAATTGGGCTTTTTAGGAGTCATAGTTTTTACTTGTACACATACACCTCGTCTTTGCGGACAATTATGTAAAGCCGGGGCTTTACCTTTTTTCTTTTTCAATACACGCGGTTTTCTTAATAATTGAACTATTGTTGGCATTTTTCCACCTCGACTTTTCTATATACATTTAATCCAGTACCTGCAGGGATAAGATGCCCTACTATAACATTCTCTTTTAACCCTTGCAGCTTATCTATTTTACCCGCTGTTGCCGCATCAGCCAATATTCGTGTAGTTTCCTGAAAACTAGCAGCTGATATAAAACTCTTCGTACTTAAGGATGCTTTTGTAATACCCAAGAGTAAAGGAGATGCTGTTGCCGGCTTGCCCCCTTTCTTGATAATTTTTTCATTCTCTTTACGAAAATCCCATTTATCAACAGCTTCCCCAGGCAAATAAATACTATCACCTGAATCAACTATTTTTACCTTCTTAAGCATTTCTCTAATAATCACCTCAATATGCTTATCATTAATCCTTACTCCTTGTAACCGATAAATTTCTTGAACCTCATTGACCAAATACTCCTGCAACACTTTATCACCGCAGACTCTTAATATATCTTGCAAAACTATTGGGCCTTCAGTAAGCTGCTGTCCGGCAGAAATTTGATCGCCCCCATAAACTACAGGATGAGCTCCAACTGGAATTGCATAATCTCTTTCCATACCGGTTGAACTGCGAACAATTATTTTCCTTTCTCCCTTTTCTTCAGCGAATTCTATAAATCCATCTATTTCACTTATTACCGACGGATTTTTAGGCCTTCTAGCTTCAAATAATTCCGCTACTCTGGGTAAACCTCCAGTAATATCCCGTGTTTTGGCTACTAAACGAGGGGTTTTAGCAATAACATCACCAGACTCTACCTTATCATCGGCCCCTACCATTATATGAGCACCTGTAGGCAAAGGATAAATTCCTAAAACTTCATCATTGTCGGAAAGTATTATTATTTGCGGATGATAATCACTTTTAAAATCTAGAACAACCCTCTCTTTTCTACCTGTAGTAGTGTTCAATTCTTCCTGGATAGTTACTTTATCGATAATATCTTCATACTTAATTTTACCATTAACTTCTGAAAGAATCGGTGAGGAATACGGATCCCATCTCACAAAAGTCTTACCTTTTTCAACTTTTCCATTCTCCGGGAAAAGAATCATTGAACCTTGAGGTACAGGATTCCTCTGTGATTCTAGGCCTCTATCATCATTAACACTTATCATACCATTTCTGTTAAGAACTACAAAATATTTTCCTTTATGAGCAACCTTAAGATTATGATATTTAATGATTCCTTTTTCTCTCGATTTTATAAAAGCACGTTCTGCGACTCTTGAGGCAGTTCCTCCAATATGAAACGTTCTCATAGTCAACTGAGTTCCCGGCTCACCTATAGACTGTGCTGCTATTACACCTACCGCCTCACCTAACTCAACTAACCTTCTCGATGCCAAATTTTTCCCATAACACTTAACACAAACTCCCCTCTCTGACTCGCACGTTAACACACTTCTTATTCTTATTTTCTCCAAACCTAACCGTTCTATCTTACTTGCTTCTTCTTCTGTAATTAATTCACCCACTTTCACTATTATTTCATCACTTACTAAGTCAACAATATTATCTAAACCAACTCTTCCTATAATTCTTTCTTTCAAAGAAACTACAACATCTTCACCTTCTACTATTTCTGATACAGTTATTCCGTTAACAGTCCTGCAATCATCTTCTACAATTATAACTTCCTGAGCTACGTCAACTAACCTGCGGGTAAGATACCCGGCATCGGCAGTTTTCAAAGCCGTATCAGCTAAACCTTTTCTTGCTCCATGAGTTGAAATAAAATATTCCAAAACTGTCAGGCCTTCTTTAAAATTAGAAGTAATCGGTATTTCTATAATTTCTCCGGAGGGTTTAGCCATAAGGCCTCTCATACCCGCCAACTGTCTCACCTGAAGTTTTGAACCTCTAGCCCCTGAATCCGCCATCATAAAAATCGGATTATTACGGTTCATATTTGAAAAAACAAGATCTGCAACTTTATCTGTAGTACGTGTCCACACATCAATAATTTTATTATGTCTTTCCCTTTCTGTAATAATCCCTTTTCTATATTGGTCTTCTACTTTAACTAATTCACCATGTGCCTCATCAACACATTCCTGTTTTTGAGACGGAATCTCTAAATCGCCGATAGCTACACTAACCCCTCCTATTGTGGCATATTCAAAACCTAAATTTTTTATATCATCCAAAAGAACAATTACCGCCCCATGCCCAAAATCCTTATAACATTCACTAATAATTTCGGAAACATTTCCTTTAGATAAAGGCTCATTAACATATCTAAAACCTTTAGGTAAAATTTCATTAAATATTACTCTTCCCACTGTAGTCTCGACAATCTTTCTTTCCCCATTTTCATATATTCTTAATTTAATTATCGCATTAAGTTCGACTTCCTCATCCTGGTATGCCGTAACTACTTCATCACTATTAGAAAAAACTATCCCCTCACCTTTCGCATTTTTCTGTTCCGAAGTCAAATATCTACATCCTATAATCATATCCTGACTCGGAGCAATAACCGGCCTGCCATCAGAGGGTGAAAAAATATTATTAACTGAAAGCATTAAAAGTCTTGCTTCAACTTGAGCTTCTAAAGATAATGGTAAATGAACCGCCATCTGGTCTCCATCAAAATCAGCATTAAACGCGGCACAAACAAGCGGATGCAGCTTAATGGCTTTCCCTTCAACAAGCACAGGGAAAAAAGCCTGAATACTTAAACGATGCAATGTGGGTGCACGGTTAAGCAAAACAGGATGTCCTTTAATTACTTCTTCTAATATATCCCAAACTTCAACCCTAGCCCTCTCTACCATTCTACGGGCACCTTTTATAGTATGAACGAACCCTTTCTCTCTTAATTTTTTAATAATAAAAGGTTCTACTAATTCCAATGCCATTTGTTTAGGTATCCCACATTGATGTAATTTTAAATCCGGGCCGACAACAATAACACTTCTACCCGAATAATCCACCCTTTTACCTAATAAATTTTGTCGAAACCGTCCTTGTTTTCCCTTAAGCATATCTGAAAGACTCTTTAACGGACGATTCTGAGGCCCAACAACCGGACGGCCATGACGGCCATTCTCAATAACAGCATCAACCGCCTCTTGAAGCATCCTTTTTTCATTTCTGATTATTATATCAGGAGCACCTAAACCCATCAATTTTTTTAAACGATTATTTCTATTTAATACCCTTCGATAAAGATCATTCAAATCAGAAGAAGCAAATCGGCCGCCATCTAACGGAACTAACGGCCTCAAATCCGGAGGTATAACAGGCAGTATATCTAAAACCATCCATTCAGGTAAATTCTCTGACCGGCGAAAATCTTCAACTATCTTCAACCTTTTAAAATGTCTTTTGTTAGCGCCTACTTTGCCTTTAGCTATATTTTTTCTTATCTCTTTACTGAGTTTATCTAAATCAACAATTTTAAGTAGTTCTTTTATTGCCGCGCCGCCGATACCGGATATAAATTTATCCCCAAATTCTTCTCTTGCTTTACAGTAAGCCTCTTCATTTAAAAGCTGAGATTTTTTTAAATTAGTTACCCCGGGATCTATAACAACATACTCTTCGTAATAAATTATTTTCTCTAATTGTTTAATCGTTAAATCTAAAATTGCACCAATCCTAGATGAAAGAACTTTAAAAAACCATATATGAGTTACTGGAGTAGCTAATTCAATATGCCCCATACGTTGTCTACGAACAGAAGAATGTAATATATCTACTCCACAGCGATCACACTTTGTCCCTTTGAATTTTATTCCTTTTAATTTTCCGCAATGACATTCCCAATCTTTAGCCGGGCCAAATGTTTTTTCGCAAAAAAGACCATCTTTTTCAGGTTTCAATGTTCTATAATTTAAAGTCTCAGCCTTTCTTACTTCCCCTGATGACCAACTCTTAATAACCTCAGGTGAAGCCAATTTTATACTTATATGGTCAAAAAAAGCTGCTTCTTCTATCATTTACTCTCCTTTTCTGCCCTTACATCTAAACAAAGTCCTTGCAATTCTTTCAATAATACATTAAAAGATTCTGGAACCGAAGGTCGAAATTTTTGCTCACCCCTTACAATTGCTTCGTAGATACGTGTCCTACCCTCAACATCATCACTTTTTACAGTTAACACTTCTTGTAAAGTAAAAGCAGCTCCATAAGCTTCAAGTGCCCATACTTCCATCTCTCCAAAACGCTGCCCCCCAAATTGTGCTTTTCCTCCTAAAGGCTGCTGAGTTATAAGAGAATAAGGCCCGATAGCTCTAGCATGAATTTTATCATCAATCATATGGTTCAACTTTAATACATACATATAACCTACACCAGCTTTTTGAGCAAAAGGCTTTCCTGTATATCCATCATAAAGAATAACCTTACCATCTTTACTAAGATCTGCATCTTTTAATAGATTTCCAATATCTTCATCACGGGCGCCATCAAAAACCGGAGACATATTCCTCTTGTTTAATTTTTTAGCCGCCCAACCTGTATGCATTTCCAAAAGCTGCCCAACATTCATTCGAGAAGGCACACCTAAAGGATTTAAAACAATATCTACAGGGGTCCCATCTTCTAAATATGGCATATCCTCTTCCGGTAAAATTTTTGAAATTACACCTTTATTCCCATGTCTGCCAGAAAGTTTATCCCCAGCAGATATTTTTCTTTTCATCGCGACAAAAACAACCACCCTTTTCAAAACACCGGCAGGAAGTTCATCTCCTTTCTTAATCTTGGCTCTTTCAAGTTCTCTTTCAATAGCTAATTCAGCAAGCCGTCCTTCGTATATATTGAATATTGCTTTTGTCTCTTCATTATCTTCATAATCTTCATATTTTATCTTTTTCTCACTCTTACCCAATATTAAACTTACTCTTTTAGATCGCTCTTGTTCTAATAAATTTTTTTCCTCTTCATAATATTTTTCAATTTCTCTAATTTTCCTTAATTCTTCTGTTTTTTCTTTTTTAGATTTTCGTCCTCTATCTTTTCTTTGAAAAACCTCAACATTCCTTATCACACCATAAATTCCAGGTGGAACCCTTAATGAAGTATCTTTAACATCCGCGGCCTTTTCTCCGAAAATTGCTCTAAGCAATCTTTCTTCAGGAGAAAGCTCTTTTTCTGTTTTTGGAGTTACTCTGCCGACTAAAATATCATCAGGCATAACCTCAGCGCCTATCCTTATAACCCCGGTATCATCCAAATTCCTTAAGGCCTCTTCACTAATATTCGGGATATCCCTTGTAACATCTTCGTTGCCTAATCGAGTTTCTCTAGCTTCTAATTCAAATTTTTCAATATGCACTGATGTTAACACATCATCTTTAACTAATCTCTCATTGAGTATTATGGCATCTTCAAAATTATAGCCTCTCCAAGGAATAAATGCCACTAACAGATTTGTGCCTAAGGCAATTTCTCCGTTCTTTGTAGCCATTCCATCAGCTATTATAGTATTCCTCTTAATTACATCGCCTTTTTTAACTAACGGCCTCTGATTTATACATGTATCAGCATTTGATCTACTAAACTTTTTCAATTTATAAACAAAATTATTAATTTTTATAGCCGAAGCATCAACTTCCGTAACCTTACCGGCTTCCTGACTTATAAGCATTACTCCACTATCCCTAGCTAACTTTTCTTCAATACCTGTTCCCACTAAAGGTTCTTGAGGAAAAAGCAATGGAACAGCTTGTCTCTGCATATTAGATCCCATCAATGCTCTGTTAGCATCATCATGTTCTAAAAATGGTATTAAAGAAGCAGAAACCGAAATAATCTGCTGATTAGAAATATCCATATATTCAAGTTCTTTAGGTTTAACATTTGGAAACTTACCTTTATATCTAGCATAAATTTCTTTATCTAAAATTTTCCCATCATTATCTATGTTAGCAGTTACTTGAGCTATAATTTTATTTTCTTCTTCATCTGCCGTTAAATATTCCACCTTATCCAACACTTTTCCATCTTCAACTTTTCTATAAGGTGTTGAAAGGAATCCTAAAGGATTTATCAAAGAATGTGTAGTTAAAGATGACAATAGCCCAATATTTGCCCCTTCCGGAGTTTCAATAGGACAAATTTTACCATAATGAGTAGGATGAACATCTCTAACTTCAAAACCGGCTCTTTCTCGTGATAAACCACCGGGGCCCATTGCAGATAATCTCCTTTTGTGGGTCATCTCAGCTAGGGGGTTAGTTTGATCCATGAATTGTGAAAGCGGTGACCTACCGAAAAAATCCTGTATCTGACTAGAAAAAGCCCTTGAATTTATAAGATGCTGTATAGAAAATCCGTGTGTGGTTATAAGCGTATATCTTTCTATAAATGTACGTTCAACTCTCAATAACCCTATCCTCACCTGGTGCTGCAGAAGTTCGCCTATAAGTTTTACTCTTCTATTTGAAAGATGATCTATATCATCAATTTCTCTTTTACCTGCTTTAACCTCAAGAAGCGTCTTTATAATTAAAACAACTGTTTCAATATCTAATGTCCTTTTATTTAAGCTTAAATTCATATTTAATTTCTTATTAAGAAGATATCTTCCAACCCGTGCCAAATCATATCTTCTGGGATCCAAAAACATGCGATGAAAAACCTCTTTAGAGGCTTCTAATGTGATCGGCTCTGTGGGCCGCATTTTTTTATAAAAATCTAAATAGGCTTCTTCTCGATTATTAGTAATATCTTTCTTAACAGTATTTACTATTTCCGGATAAGGTTTATCAGAAAATTGACTATATATTTCATCACTGGTCGAAAGACCCATTATACGTAAAACTTGGGTGGCAGGAAAAGTCTTTCTCCTATCAATTATTGCAGTAATTGTATCATTAATATCAGTTCGAAATTCAAACCAATACCCCCTATAAGGAATTATACGTGCAAAATACATCTTCTTACCTGTGGTATGTGTTTCGTCTTCAAAAAATACCCCGGGAGAACGCTGAAGCTGGCTTATAATAGCTCTTTCATCTCCATTAATAACAAAAGAGGCCTTATCAGTCATTAATGGGATATCTCCTAAATAAATTTCCTGCTCTTTTACTTCATTGGACGGATCGCTTAGCCTTAATCTTACCCTCAAAGGGGCAGCAAAACTTTGAGCTCTTCGTTTACATTCATCTACACTATACCTGGGTCTTCCCAGAGTATACGATATGAATTCTAACCGATACTGTTTATCCGGGCTTTCCATAGGAAAGACTTCTTTTAATATTTCCTGGAGTCCGACATTTTTTCTCTTTTCCGGTAAAATATTTATTTGTAAAAATTCTTTAAAAGAGCGCATCTGATGCTCAAAAAAATGAGGCATCGGAAAGGCTTTTTTAATCGTAGAAAAAGAAATCTTTTGAATTTTTTTCAAACCATCCTCCTAAAATTACTTTAATTCTACAGTAGCTCCTGCAGTTTCTAATTTTTTCTTAATTTCCTCAGCTTCTTCTTTAGCAACATTTTCTTTTATCGCTTTAGGCGCTGAATCAACTAAATCTTTTGCTTCCTTTAATCCTAATTCAGTTATTGACCTTACTACCTTAATTACAGCAATTTTAGTGGCTCCAACCGCTGTTAACACAACATTAAATGAAGTTTGCTCTTCAACTTCTTCTACAGCAACCCCTCCTGCACCAGCAGCAACAGCTATCGCGGGAGCACTTGCCGATACCCCAAATTTTTCTTCACACGCTTTAACTAACTCCGATAACTCTAAAACAGTTAATTCCTCCACCATTTTTAGGACATCATCTACCTTAGACATAAAAACCTCCTCACTTTTATTATTTTTCTTTGACTTTTTTAATTTCTTCAATAACCCATACAAACTTTAAAACAACTTGATTTAAACATGAAAGAAAACCGGTTATAGGCGAAGCTAACCCGGAAACCGCCATCCCTAAAAGAACTTCTTTTGAAGGTAACTTCGCTAACTCACTTACTTCATTTGCCGATATCTTTGTAGCGTTCATTAAACCGCCTTTCACTTTAAAATCCGGTTTTCCTTTAGAAAAATCCATAAGAATCTTACAAACCTTAACTATATCCTCGGAAGAAGTGATAACAAGACCTGTCGCACCGTCAAAAAACTCGCTTGATTCTTGATAATCCAAATCTTTCAATGCTTTTTGAAATAAAGAATTTTTGGTGACAATAATACCTGATTGAGAATCCTTAAGATCATTACGCAATACATTTAAAGAAAAGGCATCCAACTTATCAAAATTCACAAAAAAACTTCCTTGAGAACTTCCAATTTTCTCTTTTACTTCCCCAATAACTTTTTCTTTCGTAAGTAAACCAATTTTTTTTGTTTTTTTATTCATAATTTCTTCTTTTTACCTTTACACTTTTGTCTAAATTTTTAATAATCCTTCTCTAAACATTTTCAACAAAAAAATTTTATATACTTAGTTTTAATGACGGGCTCATTGTTGCCGATAGATATAAATTATGGATAAATTCTCCCTTAACCGCCGGAGGCCTCGAGTCATTAAGCGCTTTAATAAAGGCTTCTATATTGTCTTTTTGGGCTTCTTTAGAAAAAGATATTTTCCCTACACCCACATGAATACAGCCAGTTTTATCCATACGGAAATCAATCTTTCCTTGTTTCGAATCTTTTACCGCATAAGAAACATTTTCAGTTACCGTGCCGGTTTTAGGAGACGGCATCAATCCTCTTGGACCTAAAAATTTGCCTAATCGACTAACAATCCTCATCATCTTAGGAGTTGCGATACAACAATCAAAACCAACCCACCCTTCTTTCAAAATTTTATCAATTAAATCTTGAGATCCAATAAAATCAGCACCGGCATTTTTTGCATCTGCCTCTTTCTCCGGCTCACAGAATACTAAAACCTTTACTTCCTTGCCAATTCCATGAGGCAATTTCACAGATCCCCTAACTATTTGTTCGGACTGTTTAGGGTCAGCTCCTAATTTTCCACTTACCTCGATCGTCTGATCAAACTTAACTTTGGGCATTGATTTCAATATTGATATTGCTTCATCAATCGAATAAAATTTATCCTCTTTTACCAATTCTTTTGCTTTTACATATCGTTTACTATTATCCATAATATCAAACCCCTAAAATTACGCGTCAACAACTTTTACACCGCAACTCCTTGCCGTTCCCTCGACAATTTTTGCAGCTTTTTTCGAATCCCTTGTATTCAAATCAGCCATTTTTTCTTTAGCAATTTCTAATACTTGAGCTTTCGTAATCTTACCTATTATTTCTTTACCGGGAAGAGTACTTGCTTTAGCTAGATTAGCTGCTCTTTTAATTAAAAAAGAAACCGGTGGACTTTTAATTATAAAATCGAAAGATTTATCTTCATAAACATCAATTACAACGGGTAAAATAATACCCTCTTTTTGTTTTGTAGCATCATTAAAAGCTTTACAAAACTGCATAATGTTTACACCATGCTGCCCCAAAGCCGGGCCTACGGGAGGTGCTGGATTAGCACTTCCAGCCGGAAGCTGCAGCTTTATTTTTGTTACAACTTTTTTTTTCTTTTTTGCCATAAATTACTCCGATATTTCTTTAATTTTGTAAATCCCGTTAATTTATATATTTCAAAAACTATATTTTTTCAATTTGCCAAAACTCCAATTCTACAGGGGTAGTCCTCCCAAAAATTGAGACACTAACTTTTACCTTACCTTTTTCAGGAAAAACTCCCTCCACAACCCCGCTTGAGTTAATAAAAGGGCCTTCCATCACTCTAATACTTTCCCCTAACTCAAAACTAACCTTCGGTGCAGGTTTTGCTTTACTTTGCTCTGCTCGATCCAAAATCCTGTTCACTTCATCTTCAGAAATTGGTGAAGGTTTTCTCTTTGGCCCGATAAAAGCCGTAATACCTGGAGTATTTCTTACAAAAAGCCATGTATCATCATTCATCTCCATATGAATAAGTATATAACCTGGAAAAAATTTCCTTTCTAAAACTTTTTTCTTTCCAAGTTTTACCTCTGTAATTTGTTCTTTAGGAATAACAACATCATCAATTAATTCTTCATAATTATGAGCTTTAATCCGTAAATCTAAATTTACTTTCGTCTTGTCTTCAGCACCGCTTATCGAATGCAATATATACCAACGTTTCATTTTTACCTGCTATTTTGGATTTAATTTTTAAAATTTATTTTAAGACTAATTGTACCAAACTTGACAAGCCCAAATCAACAAAAAATATGTAAGTAGTCAAAATAACAGAAACAATCACGACTAAAAAACTTGCTGAAACTAACTCCTGCCTTGTGGACCAATTTACTTTTTTTAATTCTTCCTTAACTTCACTTATAAATTTTGGTAATGATTTAATTTTCTTTATCATAATTGTGAATGTTTATATTAGTCGTTTGATTTCAAATTTATTTATTCTTACACCTGAGTATTTCAACAGGCGAGGCAGGGATTGAACCTGCAACCCCCGGTTTTGGAGACCGGTGCTCTAGCCAGTTGAGCTACTCGCCTAAATTAGCTCTCTATTCAAAACTACTTATTGGCAAAGCAACTCGAAATATTTGTACCTAATAAACTTTATAACAAAGAACTTACTTATGGTTTACTTTCCTTGTGATCAATATGTTTCCGATCCCAACGGCAATATTTTTTTATAACCATTTTTTCAGGATGCTGCCTTTTATTCTTGGTTGTATAATAATTTTTGCGTTTACACTTTGTACAAGCTAACGAAATTAATTCTCTCATATATTTTAAAAGATTTATCGGAAAGAAAATCAAACTTCCCTAGGTTAATAATTTAAACAGATATCCCTATTTAAAGCCCACGACCGGAGTTGAACCGGTGACCACTTCGTTACCAACGAAGTGCTCTACCGACTGAGCTACGTGGGCAAATTCTTTGTATCCCAAGACATTATGGACTTCATCGATAATACTATAAAAGCTATCTTTGTCAAGAAAAAAAATTAAAATAATATTTATTTTTGTTTTTTTATAAATAACATACAAACTCGCAGCTAATATTCCAATATTAAAGTTTTATAGCACCTCCATAAACTTATTGTTTTCCTACTAATTTAAAAAAAACATTTTCATTAATAATTTTAAGGCCAAAGGCTTTAGCCTTCTCATGCTTAGATCCGGGATTTTCACCCAACACAAGAAAATCAGTATTCTTACTCACACTTGATGAGCACTCGCCACCCTGTTCAATTACAATTTTTTTTGCTTCATTTCTAGTTATTTTCTTCAACTCGCCGGTAAACACAAATACTTTTCCTAAAATTTTGGTAGAATCCAGTATCTTCTTATCCTGAACAAGATTTATACCCAAAAACTTAAATTTTTCTATCATTCGAATTATATTCACTGATGAAAAAAAATCAACTATCGATTTTGCCATAATCGGCCCAATATCAGGTATCATTTCTAAATCAACCGTCTTTAATTTACACAATTTATCAATGGTTGTAAATTTTTCAGCCAAAATTAAGGCAGCCTTCTCACCCACATGTTTTATTCCTAATCCGTACAGAAAAGACGCTAACGATTTTTTCTTACTTTTCACTATAGAAGCAATTAAATTATTTACTTTTTTCTCCTTAAAAAACGACAATTTAAACAGAACTTTCTTGTCTAAAGTATAGATATCTACAAGACTATTAACAAACCCTTTATCTACCAACTCATTGATTACACTCTTACCCATACCCTCTATATCCAAAGCTGATCTGGAAACAAAATGCCCCAAAGCCCTCTTAAGCTGAGCCGGACAATCAGGATTAATACAGTACAAAAGCACACCCGACGAATATCCCCCCGATTCGCCAA
>JAUVUO010000098.1 GCA_030601015.1 Candidatus Omnitrophota bacterium
CAACTTTTTCAAGCGACAAATGATTGTTTAAAATTAACTGAAGATGCGATAGCTAAGAGAGTAGAAAATAAAGTTGTTATTCATTTATTCAAAGGAGTAATTTATAGCAACAAAGAAATGATTGATGAAGCAATTGCTGAGATTAATAAAAGCATTACTATTAATCCTAATTATGCAGATGCGCATTATCTCCTTGGGGCAGCTTATATCAGTAATGAAATGTTTGATGAAGGGATCGATGAGTATAAGAAAGCCATTATTATAAACCCTAACTACGCCGAAGCTCATAATAATTTGGCTATTGCATTTTATTATACAAAACAATATAAATTAGCCATTGATAAATATGATCGGTCAATTGAGCTGGGATATGAAGCTGATCCTCTATTTTTAGAGTATTTAGCGCAACACCGGTAATAGAGGCTATTTGATAATTAGATATCAAAATATAGAAATATATCCAATCTTAAAAAGGAAGACCTACCCTCTGTAATAATATTAAATGATAGTGACCAAAATTAGAAGTGTCATCCCGGCAAATGCTGGGATCTCAAAAAAAAATGACAAATGGAAATAAAAAAAAATAGTTGTTTAGTAATAGAGGTTATGACTCAACCTTTATGCCTATACCGTTAAAAAGTATTGTGGCATTGCACGGTTTTCTTCAATTATAAAATTCAGGATTTTACCCCAACATGCTTAGGGCACTTGAGAAAGAGGGATAAATTGAAAAGATTGTCGATACATTTACATTTAAGCTTTCATAAATATAAAGGGGAACTTCCACAACCTTTTTTGACTTACCAACCGTATAGCTTTGGATAAAATAATTTAATACCAAGGCAAACACGAATAGGCTTACACGTGAAATTCACAAATAATAAAAAATTTGTTTAAGAATATTGTAACGAAATATTTGTGGGGAGCTAGGTCTTCTTTTGACTTATTTGTCAAAAGGTAAAATCATTACATTATAATTTCAGATTATTTTCAACTATAGTAAAGAAATTTTTATAAAATTGTTCATCCTCAATTAATTTTTCTCTTTCGATGACTTTGGAGGCTTGTTTGCCTCCTCCGCCAGGCAAAGGTATTAACCAGAGAAAAAAGCGAGTTCTGTCAGAAACATATAAACGTTCAACAGTTTCTTTAGCATTAAGATATAACTTAGACCGTCCTTCGCTGCAAGTGGTAATTTTCCCTTGTACTACAACCGTAAAACTTCTTTTTCTTTTCTGAAAGGCTCGTTCAGATAGGATATTCCCTTTCTCTTCATCCTCGGACGAAATTATAAATTTCTTTTCCAAAAAAGATTTGACCACTGCACTATGTAAAGCATCTTTAGAAACATTGAATTCTTTTGAATTGTAAGTGGTAGTATCTTTAAAAACCTGTCTGTAAGCTGAAGGGGCCGCACAAGCATTTAAGAAAAAAATAATCAATATCGCAAAAAATATCCTTTTTTTCATAATTTTTAAGATATCAATGAGTTAACATAAAAATGATACTTATTTAAAATATATCATATCTCTTTTTTTTTAATTTTCAACATAATAATATTTGCAAGTTTTCAAATTTTTTAATGGGTGAACGGGACGTAGTTTAAAGATTAAAAGCAAGTACGATAAACTTGATGCATGTCAAAAAAAGCCAGAATAGATTATCCAGGAGCATTACATTATTCCTCCCGGTAGGCATGTAATCTAAAGAGGGATAGTGAGCAGAAATATATTTAAATTAAGCTGGAGTAAAAATAGGAAAAGGAGCTATAAGCATCGTAAAAGAAAAGAGCAGAATTTTTTGTAAAGAGAAAGGGCTTGAAAAAAATATATTATAATAAACGAATCTATTAAACAATGTACCCTTCAAAGGTACAGTGCAGGGCTTTTGAGGCTATGCCTAAACAAAATGAAAATATCGCTTCTTTAGAATTTGCGAATAAATCTTGACACTACTGGGGGGAAAAATTGCTTGACTATTTTATTATTAGTTTTAATATGAACTAATAATTATTTATTTATAGTCCCGCGTTAAGAAGGGGTAAATCCTGGACTTAAAAAAAGTAAAACCTTCGCAGAAAAAAAGCGAAGGTTTTTGTATTTTATAACACATATATTTTGGTATAATGTATAAAGAATTTATATTGAATGATATAAAGGATTATGTAACAAAATAATTGTTAAGCACTAGATTTAGTAAAGGTAATAGTACAAAATTATAGTGGATGAGAATTTATGGATTTAGTAAAGAAAGTTTTAATTGAAAAAATTAATAAGTCAGAATGGTGGCATGTTTTTCCGCGAGACCATGATGCGTATACTAAACGCGGTAAATTTTTTGCATCTACATTTCAGCAAGCTGCATTCTATGGTCGGCCAAACGATATTCCGTCCCGAGTTTTAATAAAAAATCCTATTTACGGTTTTTTCGAAGCGGAAATTTTGAAAAAGTTATTTCCAGAAACTTATAAAGATAGGATACTTTCTGAAAATGCTGATTCAAAAAACTGGTATAAAAAAAGAATTGCTCTTGATTTAGCAATATTTCGAAAGGCAAAATTATTGGGATATGATGCTGTTATATTGATGAGTGCAAATGGAAAAAAATATTTAGAGAACAACAAAAAACCCCCGTCCATTGAACTTAATTTATTGTATCCACCGGCAAGAAAAATGATAGTACGAAATAAGCAAGTTAAACCATTTTTAAAATGGGTTGGCGGGAAAACGCAACTTTTAAATGATTTAGAAGCTCGTTTACCAGATAATATTAAAGAGGACAAAGTGATTGATTGTTATATAGAGCCGTTTGTCGGAGGAGGAGCTTTATTCTTTTATCTTAAAAGTAAATATAAAATTAACAAAGCATATTTGATTGATAATAATAAAGATTTAATTTTAACTTATAAAGTAATAAAAAAATCGCCAGAAAACATTATAAAAGAACTTCAGAAAATAGAAGCAGCTTATTTAAAATTGGATAATAAAAAACGTTCAGATTTTTATTACGAAATACGCAAGAAATTTAATAGGCAAAGGGAAGTTCTTAATTATAAAAAATATAATAATCAATGGGAAAAAAGGGCATCTTATTTAATATTCTTAAATAAGACGTGTTTTAACGGTTTATTTCGTCAAAATAGTAATGGCGGGTTTAATGTTCCGCATGGTCGTTATAAAAATCCTAAAATATGTGATGCTGATAATTTAAAAAAGGTAAGTCGAGCATTAAAAGGTACACGTATTATATGTGATGATTTTTCGTTATGCGAAAAATATGCTGCACCTAAAACACTTATTTATTTTGACCCACCATATCGACCGTTAAATATAACATCTAACTTTACTGCATATACTAAAAATGGTTTTTGTGATAATGAGCAAGTGCGTTTAGCAAATTTATGTAAAGACCTTTCACGAAACAATATCTATATTTTACTTAGTAATTCTGATCCAACTAATGAGAATAAAAAAGATAAATTTTTTGATGAGATTTATGATGATTTTAATATTCAACGTGTTTTAGCTAATCGTATGATTAATTGTAATGGTGATAAGCGAGGTCAAGTTAAAGAATTGTTAATTGCAAATTACTAGATTATGAAATTTAATGATATTTACAAAAAACGAATTGAATGTAATGATAAGGATAAAGTTTTCAAGTATCTCATTGTTTCGTTGAAAGAAACTATTACAAAATGGGATTATTTCGTAAATTGGACCAAAGTTTTTGATAATGTGAGTAAGATAGAAATTGATTTAAATATTCTTAATTACTTAATTGGTAAGGATAAAATTGAATTAGAGTTTATTGAGCTTTTAAAAAAGTATCCCGCTATTGCTCGGTTAATTCCTATTCTTGTAGCTTCACGTGACTCTAGTTTTAAGATTTTAAGTCAATATAGTTACAAAGACTTTACTTATGAAGATTTTTTGTTTAAAACGACTAAAAGTCTTTCTTCTGATCAAATAGAAAAAATTGTGAAATTTGCTAAGGAATCAGGATTTTTGGCGCTTTTATCTTCTAAACGGATTAAAAATGTTGTTGATTATGTTATTGGAGTTGAAGCTGGTTTAGACTCTAATGGGCGTAAAAACAGAACAGGTAAAATGATGGAGGATATTGTTGAGTTTTTCGTCAAAGATATTTGTGATAGGCATAAATATGAATATATTACACAAGCCACATCTAGTAAAGTAAAAGAAAAGTGGGGATTAGATCTTAAAGTAGATAAATCTTCTAGGAAAATTGATTTTGCCGTTTATAATAGAAAAAAACTTTATTTAATTGAGACAAATTTTTATGGTGGTGTAGGTTCAAAGCTTAAATCGACGGCAGGTGAGTATAAAATAATGTTTGATTATTGGACAAATGATGGCCATAAATTTATTTGGATAACGGATGGTTTAGGATGGAAATCTACACATAGACCTTTAAGAGAAACCTTTAATTATATTGAGCATTTGTTAAATTTAAATATGGTTTCTAAAAGAATTTTGGAAGATATTATTATAAATAATGTTTAAATCGTGAGTCTATATTTTAAAAAAAATCATTTTGAGTTATACTTAGAAGATTCTCTTCTATTTCTTGAAAAAATTCCAGAAAATTCTATTGATTTAGTATTTGCAGATCCTCCTTATAATTTATCCAATGGTGGGTTTACATGTCATGCTGGAAAAATGGTTTCCGTTAATAAGGGTAATTGGGATAAAAGCAACGGGCTTGAAAAAGACTTAGAATTTCATTCTGCTTGGATAAAAGCTTGCAGAAGAGTCCTTAAACCAAGTGGTACTATTTGGATTAGTGGAACTTATCATTCTATATATCGTTGTGGATATGCTTTAGAACTCAATAATTTTCATATTCTAAATGATATTTGTTGGTTTAAACCAAATGCATCGCCAAATTTAAGCTGTAGATTTTTTGCTGCAAGTCATGAGACACTTCTTTGGGCGCGCAAAGATAAGAAAGCAAGCCATTGTTTTAATTATAGCTATATGCGCAATGGCAATTGGCCTAATGATATTATTAAAAAAGAGAACAAGCAAATGCGTTCAGTCTGGGCAATAAATACACCAAAACCAATAGAAAAACTTTTTGGGAAGCATCCTACTCAAAAACCAATTGATTTACTTAAAAGAATAGTTTTATCAAGTAGTAACAAAGGCCAAACTGTATTAGACCCTTTTACCGGTAGTTCAACAACGGGTTTAGTAGCTTATTTATATGGAAAGAAATTCATTGGAATAGATAAAGAAAAGCAATATTTAGATTTATCTATAAAGAGGTTTAAAGAATTAGAAAGCAATATTCAAAAAAAAAGAGATAAATATGGTATTACATCCCACAGTAAGCCTGTCGGCGAGACTTGCTAAGCTTAGCAGTGATCATGAAAAAAATAGAAATAGTTTAAGAAAAATTGTTATAGATTCTTTTGTTAAAGAAAAGGCTGGACATGGTAAAGGGGATGA
>JAUVUO010000133.1 GCA_030601015.1 Candidatus Omnitrophota bacterium
GTACTGAAACTTGAGAATATTAGAAGTATACTTGATATTCAAAGGGTTGTATTAAAAAAAAGATTAAAAGAGAAAGAAATAGATATTGAGTTGACCTCTGAATGCGGAAAATTTATTGCCGAAAAAGGTTTTAGCCCCGAGTATGGAGCAAGGCCATTAAAACGGACAATTCAAAATTTAATCATCAACCCCTTAAGTGTGCAAAATATAAAAGGGGAGTTCATCGAAAAAGATAAAATTTTAATAGATGTTAAAAACAGAAAGATTATTTTTAATCAAACTAATTAATAGACATCCTATAAAGATTAGGTAGTGTCAAAAGTTTTATGAAAGATTGGATAAAAGATGAAAGAATTTACCACAGAGGTCACAGAGTGAAGATCAATGAATTAATGAAAAATTATCATAGAGAGGTTCATAAGATATTTTTGACATTACTGTAGTTTATATCAGGAGGTTATTATGAAAATTGTTGTTATTTATTATTCACGAAGCGGGACGACAAAAAAGATGGCTGAAATAATATATGATGAATTAAAAAATAACAAAGCAGATGTTGATATTTTTCCTGTTTCAGAAATTAAACCTGAACAATTATTAGAATACAAGGGAATTATTATTGGCTCACCGACGTATTATGGAACTCTTTCAGGCGAAATGAAAACATTTATCGATTTAACTGTATCTTTTCACGGCAAATTAGATGGAAAGGCCGGTGGAGCTTTTTCCTCAGCGGCTAATCTGGCCGGTGGGAATGAAACAACTATTTTAAGTATCATAGAAGCTATGTTAATTCACGGAATGATTACTCAAGGTGACTCTAAAGGAGACCATTACGGCCCGGTTGCTGTAACCACTGTTGACCAAAGATGCGAAACTAATTGTCGAAGGTTTGCCCAAAGGTTTATTTCATTAGTTGAAAAATTGGCTTAAAATTGATTTTAACTTTTAATTTAAAAATAATATTTTCATAAAAGAGGTTTGTAAATTATGACTACTTTAGTAATGGTAACTATACCAAAAGATGAGGCTAAAGTTTTAGCGAAAATCCTTTTGACAGGGAAAGTTTGTGCTTGTGTTAATATTTTAGATGAGGTGAACTCATTGTTTTGGTGGAAAGGTAAAATTGAAGAACAAAAAGAATCGTTACTGTTAATCAAAACAAAAAAACTTTTATTCCCGAAACTAGAATGTTTAATTAAAAAATATCATCCTTACGATGTCCCTGAGATAATAGGGTTTGAAATTGATAAAATTAATAACGAATACTCTGAATGGTTAAATAAAGAGTGTGATAATGGATAACTTACTGTTTAATTTAGAAAAAATTTTTATATCTTCCCCGGTTTTAGGCCTTGGAGCCTGCTTTTTAGCAGGAATTATTGTCAGTTTTTCTCCCTGTATTTATCCCTTAATACCTATAACGCTTGGTATTGTCGGAGCAGCTTCAACATCCTCAAAAACAAAAAGTTTTTTTATAAGTGTTGCATTCGTTTTAGGTGTCGCGTTAGTTTATACCACATTAGGTATAATTTCCTCAGTATTTGGGATACTTATTGGAAATTTTTTTGTTAATCCAATAACATATTTGTTTTTATGTATTCTTTTCTTTGTTTTAGGGGGATCTATATTGTCTTTTATTAAAATAGATATTCCCTTTTTTTCTCCACATTATAATCATGAATCAAAAAAAGGGCTGCTTTCTGTTTTTATTTTAGGAATGATAAGCGGTCTTGCTATAATTCCCTGTAATTTCCCTGTTTTAGGTGCTATTCTTGGTTTAATATCCTTAAAACAAAATATTATATATGGGGCGGCGGCACTTTTTCTTTTTTCGATGGGGTACGGTACGATTTTAATTATTGTGGGAACGTCTACAACTTTAATAAAAAAGTTGCCTAAAAAAGCCTTTTTGCTTATACTTACTAATAAATTTATTGGGGTTATTTTTATTCTTATTTCGATATATTTTTTAGTGAAATTCTTATTTTTAATAATATGAAAAAAATTATTTTTTTAATTAGTTTATTTGTTTTTTTATTTGCGGCGACTGCCCAGGAAATAAATTTATTAACTTTAGATGGTGAAGAAATAAGTTACACAAAGCTAGTTTCAAAGCCGAAGACAGTTTTGTTTATATGGACTACTTGGTGTCCGTCGTGCCGAAAAGAAATGAAACGGTTATCAAATGAATGTATTTCTATCCGAGGGATAGAAATTAAATTTTTAAATGCTGGCCAATCTAATTCTAAAGTTAAAAGATTTGTTAAATCTAATAAGATAAACGGTTGTATATCTGATAAAATTGTTTTGGACACTCAAAACATTTTAGCTCGTCTGTATAATGTCTCGGCTATACCCAATTATATCTTTCTTCAAGATGGAAAATTTATTTATAAAAGTTATTTTTTTACAGAAAAACTGGCGAAAATGGTCTTTCAGAATAATTAAAATCAATACCAATAGTAGTTAAGTTTAAAATTATTATTTTTTTTTACTATTAATTACAACACGCAAAATATTACCGGCACGTCATACTTTGATTAATGACAAATTTTTTTAAAAAAATATTAAATTTGAAAAATATTGGAAATATTTTATTGTTATTAAAGGAGGTTGTTATGAATAAAAAAAATATATTTTTATTTTTTCTTGTATTATTCGGTTTTATTAATTTAGTTCAGGCACAAGAGAGCTTAACAATTACAACATTTTACCCCTCTCCTTACGGTGTATTTAACGAATTTCGTAGTAAACGCATGGCTATAGGAGACAATTATTACGATAATTCGCACTATTGTTGGTCTGGGGCATGCGGAACTACTATTGATGCGAACGCGGATTTAGTGGTTGAAGGTAATGTAGGAATTGGGACAACTAACCCTCAATCCCCCTTAGATGTTAAGGATAGAATTCAATTAGATTCTACAGGCGGAGATGCTTGGATTAAATTTTTAACAGCTGGAGCACTTAAAGCATCTGTATTTGGGACAGATGATGGAACTGGAGGGACAAGTTTACGTTTTTTTACTCAGAATAACGCAAGTTTTGGGGAAAGAATGCGTATTCTAAAAACAGGTTATATTGGAATTGGAACGATAAATCCAAATTATCAATTAGAATTGTCAATGGATTCTGCAGGAAAACCTACAAGCAATACATGGACGGTTGTTTCAGATAAACGATTAAAAAAAGATATCGAAGCATTTACTGACGGCCTGAATGTATTATTGAAAATCCATCCCGTTAAATATAAATTAAACGGAAAGGCGGGAACCCCAAACAACCAAGAAGGTATAAGTATCATAGCCCAAGAAATAAAAGATATTGCTCCTTATACTATTAAGAGCTATAAAGCAAAATTGGAGCCGACAGATAAAGAAGAAACAGAATTATTGAATTTTGATTCATCTCCCTTAACTTTTATTTTAATTAATGCTGTTAAAGAACAACAAAAACAAATAGATATCTTAAAATCTGAGCTAAATACTTTAAAGTCTCAATTGAAAACAAAGCAGTAACCAAATGTTGACTTTCTTATAAAATTATTTTTTTAACTAAACCACCCTCATCTGATGCGCATATAGCTATATTGTATTGTATGCAAACCGCAATTTCAAGTAAGTAAAGCACTTAATCAAAAGTCCTATTTTGTGAATAGTTTTAAAGCGTAATTTTTATAATTTGGCTGTAAACATTAAAATAACCGGATACCCGGCCGAACAATACCCTATAATTAACAAAAACAATAATAAAAAATGTATATTGGCGGTGTTGCGAAATAAGCTAAAAGTTTCATTTCCGCGGAAGTGCGAATCCGGAAAGTCAATAAAATCAATAATTCCGGATTGTCCGGACAAAGGGGTATTTTGCAACAGCGCCATATTATATAAGCTATATTTAATTGACACACCAATACTTTTGTGATAATTTGTATGCCATTATGGGCAATAGAAAAAACATCGGTATAATTGGTTATGGTAATATGGGCAGAGCAATCGGGCAATCTATAGCCTCCAATGATTGTTGGAATATATCTGTTTATGACAAATATAAAATAAAGACTAAAAATCTAAAAAATATAATAATCGAAAAAACCCTTGAAGCTTTAATCGCGAATAATTCGATTATAATTTTAGCTATTAAACCTCAAGATATTGGAAGTTTTATTGATGATAATTTAGTTTATTTTTTAAAAAGCAAACCTACCCTTATTACAATTTCAGCGGGATTGACAACCAAGTATTTTCAAAAATTGATTAAAGACATTAAAATTATACGGGTAATGCCGAATTTAGCGGCAACTGTAAATGAATCATTTTCTCTAATATGCAAAGGGGATTTAGCAAACAAATCTGATATCGAAATTTCAAAAAAAATTTTTTCCCAAATTGGAGAAGTTATTGTAACAGAAGAAAGTTATCTGGATAAATCAACCAGTATCTCCGGCAGCGGCCCCGGATATATATTTTATTTTATGGATGTTATGTATAATAGCGCGTTAGAATTAGGTTTTAATAAAAAAATGGCCAGACAAATGGTATCTCAAACTTTTTTTGGGGCTTCAAAGCTTGCTAAATCATCAAAAAAAGATTTTCAGCAGTTAACTAAAGATGTTACATCAAAAAAAGGAACCACGGAAGCAGCTTTAAATACTTTTGAGAAATGTCATTTAAGCTCTATTTTAAAGGACGGTATTTCAAATTCATACAAAAGAGCAAAGGAAATTTCCAAAATATATACAAAAAATGCCGGGAGCTAACTA
>JAUVUO010000156.1 GCA_030601015.1 Candidatus Omnitrophota bacterium
ACCCTCCGAGCAATTAATTGTGTGTATTGTGAACCAAAATCCATAATCAAAATCGTATCTTTTCTCATTGCTATACTCCTACTATGTAAACAGTTATCAAATTATTTTTTAAAATCTTACCCTTAGACCCCAGACATTAGCCTTCAGACCTAAGACCAAAAAAACAAAAACCAAATTCCAAATTTCATTCTTTTTCTTTCTTTTTCAAAATTATCCTATAGAAGGCAGAGATACCTGACCCGTTACTTTATAATTATTAATATTGTTTTCATCTTTATCCCACGTTGCCGGGTTATTTCTAATATATTCACGGATTTCATTTAATGATGTATCGTTTCGGATTATATGATCATGAAAGGATTTTTGCCAGACGATTGATATATCTGTATTATTGCGAAACCATTTTGTTACACCAATTTTATATCCACGAATAATTGATCCTAATGATCCGGGAATAATTTGTCCAAAATCATTCCGTAGGGACACAATATTTTGTGTCCGTTTATAATGTCCATTTTGGTCATTATTAATACAAATAATCCCATGAACCTGCCTGCCGGCAAGGCAGGTATGATTAGGCATAATAATATATTCGTCCAATGCAGTATATGGATAATGTTTTGGAATTTCGTCCCAATATTTTTTGGCGATATTACCGTATTCATTACGGGCGCAAGATATTGCGCCCCTACGTATTGCTCCAAATAATTCTTGCCTATCATTCGTGCATATCGTCACAAAATAAAATCCGTTATCACAATAATTATAATTTTTTAACCTGTTGTTTCTACGTGCTAATAATTTTGGCATTTTATCTTCTGTCTCGGGCCAAGCAAGCACAGCCCCCTCTTTTCGTCTTTCGTCCGAGCGAAGCGAGTCGTGTATCCTGCGTCCCTCGTCTAAGCGAAGCGTTCGTCTCTTCCTATTTTCCCATACCCACTCTCTGTGATGCTTGGAATATTTTACCTTCTGTTTGTATCGAAGGGGCTATGATAATCTCTACAAAATGCATATCTTTTATATCTTTTGCGCCTAAAGCACCCATTGATGTTGTTAAAGCCCCTATTAAATTTTGAGAACCGTCATCTACCAATGCCGGGCCAAAAAGTATCTGTTCTAAACTACCGGTTACACCGACTTCTATTCTTGTACCGCGAGGTAAATTTCCATGTGATGTTGCCATCCCCCAATGAAAACCACTTCCCGGAGCTTCTTTTGCTCTGGCAAAAGCAGAACCTATCATAACCGCGTTTGCCCCGCTAGCAAATGCTTTACATACATCTCCGCCTCTACTCATTCCGCCATCGGTAATTATAGGTATATATTTGCCGGTTTTTTGATAATAAAAATCTCGAGCCGCGGCACAATCTATAGTTGAAGTTACCTGTGGAACGCCTATCCCCAGGACTCCTCTTGTTGTACAAGCCGCGCCCGGGCCAACTCCAACCAAAAGGCCTGAACATCCTGTTTCTAACAATTCTAAAGCTCCCTCATAAGTAACACAGTTACCGATAATTACAGGAATATTTGTATTTTTACAAAACTTTACTAAATCTAAAGGAATATATTTTGTTGAGATATGCCTAGCTGTTGTAACTGTAGATTGTAAAACAAAACAATCCGCGCCTGCCTCTTCTGCTAAGGCGCCAAACTTTTCCGCGTTTTGGGGGATACAGCTAACCGCGGCGTAACCACCGGATTTCTTAATTTCGTCCACTCTTTTTGAAACCAAATTTTCTTTTATAGGTGCGGTATATACTTTTTGAATTAAATTCGTAGCTTCATCTTTCGTGGCGTTAGCGATTTCTTTTAAAACTTCATCGGGATTATCATAACGTGTCTGAACTCCATCTAAATTTAATACACCAATACCCCCTAATTGTGACATTTTAATAGCAAAATCAGTCCCAACAACTCCATCCATTGCCGCGGCAAATATAGGAATAGGAAACGTCTTTCCGCCAAATTCCCATGAAGTATCTACTTCTTCAGGATTTATTGTAGCCTTACCCGGGACAAGAGCTATCTCATCAAATCCATAACATCTACGAGCGCGTTTACCTATGCCAATCCACTCTGCCATAATTATCCCTCCTTCAAAATGTTATCCATAATCATTTTAATATTATTTTCATCTGTATCCGGCCTGATATATTCCGGAATTTCATTCCCGCTGAAAAATTCTCCTAACACCTGTCCTTGTTTCTTTGCTTCATTATGATTAGAAATAAAAAATAATTCGTTTTCAATTTCTAATTTATTTACGTCTCCTAATAAATGTATGTTCTCATAATCTGTAAAAAAAGTTTCTTTTATTGAAACCTCATCCTCAAAAAAGTCACGGTTTGGGATAAAACCACTGTCTATAAAAATTAGTTGAGAAGGGAAAACTTTTAAAGGTGATATTTTGGTTGCTTTAATCAGTCCTTCCCCCACTGCCTCTTCAATCGAAGAATTCAAGTATAAACTTATGCCCTTCGTATCTAATAACCTTATCACTGCCGGTTCGTATTCCCCAAGAAAACTTAAATTTGAAGAGATAATTCTAACTTCTTTACCTAAACTTCTTAAAATTAAAGAAAGTTTAATCCCTAAAAATGTTGAAACGTTTATCACAACATCGGAAGAAATCTTTAATAAATTCTTTAAATTGAAGGGAGTAATCTCTGAAAGGTAAAAAATCCCTTCTCTATGTTCTCCTTTTATCTCTAACTTCTTCGACTTCAATCCTGAGGCTGCCACTAATTCTTCAAAATCTCTAGTTTCTCCATATTTTAAATAAATTTTTCCGCGTTTAATATTTATTCGCTCTACTTTATCCTTAATAAATTTAACTTTATTGTTTTCAGCCCATTCTGAAAGTTTAATCTTATTGTTAATTTTTTCCGGGGCGATTAATAATTCTTTTTTACTAAAGCTATAGTCATTAACTTCTATGAGTGTTATATTGCGGTCAATATTATTAGCTTTAATTTGTTTTATTAAAGCTAATCCTGAAATCCCCGCTCCTATAACTGTTATATTTTTCATGCCTTATTTTTTTATCAAATTTTATAAATATTATTTTTATTTTTTGCGTTTTAAAGAAGTTTGAGTCTCTGAACTGATTATTAAGTTATTATAAAGAAACATGGTAGTAAGCCTGCCGACACCTCCGGGAACAGGAGTAATAAAAGATGCTTTAATCTTTGCACTCTCAAATTCAATATCACCCGCAAGTTTGCCGTTTTTTTTGCCTGTTCCAACATCTATAATTATTGCGCCTTCTTTTATCCATTCTCCTTTTATAAGATAAGGCTGGCCTACCGATGAAATTACAATATCAGCATTTTTTATATAAAAAGGAAGATCTCCGTTCTCAAAAGTCCCTATATGAGTTATGCTGACAGTTGCTAATTTGTTACCTAAAAACAAAGCTAACGGTTTCCCTATCAATGAAGAAAATCCTACTATTGTCACCTTTTTCCCTTTATATTTGGTTCTATCTTTTTCTAAACTGATATCCAATAATTTAATAATACTTCGTACTGTTGGGGAAACTATATATTCTTTGCCCATAAAAAATTTGCCTAAATTAGAAGGATGCATACCTTCAATATCTTTTAGCTCATCAATTTGTGAAAAAACTACTTCATCTTTCCACCCTTTAGGGAAAGGTTTATTAAAAATAATGCCTGATATTTCTTTGTCTTTATTTAATTTTTCTACTTCCTCTTTGAAATCTTCAAAAGATACCTTTTCTTTTAAATCTATGGGTAAATATTTAATTCCTAATTTGTCAGCTGCTTTCTTTTGAGAAGCTCTATATACTTTCGTTGAATAATTACTGCCTATCGCCAATGATGCCAAACATAATTTATTAGGAAGATTTTTTAATCTTTCTATATTTTCTTGTTCTATAATATTACAAATCTCTCTAGAATTTAATATTATTGCCATTTATTTAAACTTTTTTTAAATTTATTAATATATTTGTTTCTTTTACCAAAAAATTCGCCGTTTGCTTCTAAATTTAAAACGCACCCCATTAAAGCAGCACGGACAAATTCCATGCCTATAATAAAATCACTTTCTATACTCTTTTTTATGAGAAATTCTATCTTCTTAACCAGGCAAAACATATTTCCGCAGGACTCGGCAATATCACATATTATAGATTCACTTTGTTCTATATATTGTTTTCTCGCCTCTCCTTTTGATTTTATAATTTTTTGAAATATATAACCGTCTTCATCTATATAAG
>JAUVUO010000173.1 GCA_030601015.1 Candidatus Omnitrophota bacterium
ATAAATATCTTTATCAAGTGATGCCTTTTTTAGTATATTATCTCATAAGAGGATTTTCCGGAATTAGTCAAAATATAACCTTTCTACATTTTAATGCAAAAAAAGCAATTGTAGGTGTTTTGATATTAATTATGGCGATTCCTAATTTAATTTGTGATTTTTACTTGATAAAAGGAAATATAAATTATTTAATAAATTATAAAAATTTATCCAGAGAAGAAAAACTGGATTATTATGCGCCCTGGTTTAATGTGTATTTAGCTTCTGCTTTGTGGATAAAAGAAAAAGTGCCGTTAAATACTGTTATTATGCACAATGTTCCGTATACTTTTTCGCTTCATAGTGGCGGACATAAAACAATTTCATTGTATTTAGACAAAAATGATATAGATAGAAATTTGAAGGATATAAAAGAAGAGAAAGTAGGGTATATTATAGTTGGAAATACAAGGGAAGAAAAGTTAATTGAGGAATTAAATAGAATAAGTGAAGACTTTATTTTTGTTCCTGTCGTTTTCTTTATACGATGGGACAAAATGAAAGGGTTTAGTGTTATATATAAAGTCGTTAGTGTTGATTCCACAGCAAAAAAACTCTATCAGGAAGGAGCGGTTTGTTGTTATAAAAAAAATTATAATCAAGCGATATTAAAATTCAAGCAAGGATTACAGCGGGGTTCTGATGTGGTAGGATATTGTAATTTGGGTATTATTTATGAAGCAAAAGGGCTAATGGATAAAGCGATTAATATGTATAAGAAAGTATTGGAGATTGAACCGCATTTTCAAATGGTAGAAAACAGGTTAAATATTATTTATTGTAAACAATTTTTGCGGCAGCAGGGTGGCAGTTTAGAAAGATATGGGCAGTTAGGAAATTATTATTTAAAAAATTGTGACTATCAAAAGGCGATTGATGCTTACATTAAGGGGCTTCAAATTGTTAAAAAAGAGGCTATAGGGGATAATAAAAAGAAAATAACAATTTCATTGGTCTATTACAACTTGGGTAAAGCTCATCTTTGCCAGGGAAATTATGATAAAGCGATAGAGGAATTTAAGAAATCAGTTGAAATAATGCCAGAGTTTAAATTTAAGATAAAGCATTATCTTAAAGTAGCTGAACAGTTGAAAAAAAAGGTATATATTTACCAATAATTTTTTATTAGTAATGAAATTGTGTGGTGAGTAAATATAGTATTTACGCAGATTAAAATGATTATTAAAATGCAGATAAAAAAATAGATTGTTAATTAGCTAAAAAAAATATTTACGGAGAGGTACTTTGAAAATAAATGTTAGAATGATATGGTTGCTGATACAAGGGATATTTGTAATTGTTTGTATTAATCAGCAGGTTTATGCATCGGCTATCAGTGATGAGATTGTCAATCTTGTGAAACAAAATCAAAAACTGGATGAAGAAATTATTGAATCGACAAAATTTGAATTATCCAAACAGAAAAAAAGTATTCATAAAATTATTCTGAAAGATGAAAGTAATCACTTATGGTTATTTAAAAATTATAATTCATCAATTCCGGTAAATAATTCAATAGCAGTATATTATTTATCCTGTTTGTTTGGAATTCATGTCCCTCCTATTTATGAAATTAATCTTCCTATTAATGGTAAAATGGTTTATGGTTCGGTTCAACGGTTTATTGACAATACCAGGAAAATTAAAGGTGTACTTCCCCGGGAATTATCAAAAAAACAAATTGAATTACTTCAACTACACCAGATTTTAGATTATTTTGCTTGTAATCCTGATGCCGGAAGCGATAATTATCTCATAAAGTTAAAAGAAGTAGATGATTTTCTTTTAGATATACAAAAAGAAGATATTATTGCCGTAGATAAGGATGATTCTTTTTATAAAATATTAAGTTCCCCTTATGATATTTGGGATGATAATGAGCCGTATTATTATCGTCTTTGGAATGCTTACATAAAAAAAGAGGTAGACATTGATTTCGCCGGGGGGATTCAATTAATAGGTTATATTCAAAGTATTGGCGTAAAAAAAATAGAGCAGTTATTAAGTCCTTTTTTTTGCGGGCGGGAAACGTTTTTGAATTCAGTGCTTTCCCGTACGAGCAAATTAAAGATTACTTTTGGAAGGTTTTATGAGAAATTAGCAAACAAAAGAGGACAGCATTTTCGATATCAAGTAAACATTAAAGAGGAAGAAAAATATGCACAAATTGTTTTAAAGAAAATAGGGAAAATAGTTTTGAAAAAAAAGGAATGGCTTAAAATTTTACAATCGAGACAAAATAAAAAGCAAAAAAATATTGAAGTAATATTCTGTCCTGAAGTGTTTAATAAAGCAAGGTCATTAGAGGACGTTTCAAGAACAGATATTGCTGTTAAACTAAATAAACTTTTAAATAAAGTTAAAACCTTGAGAAGAAATAATTTAAGTGTTCATGAGAAATTTGCCCTTAGCTTATATATTTATGATATTGAAGATATTTCAAGAAAAAGGCCTCTTGAATATTTCCTTAGAAAACCAATAGAAAATATTGTTATGAGTTCTGATGATATAGATGTTTGTTCCTGGGAGTATACTCTTCGAACTTTTTATAAATTACCCCGTCAAATATCCGGCAAAATTTTAAAAAAGTTTGATTATCGTTCACGAGATATTTTAAAACATTTAAATTTTATCCAATGTCCAATAGCATGGGATGAACGAAAAATCATTTTTGAGGAGTATAAAAAACAGATTGGTTATGATTCGCTGGTTAAGTTTATTAGGGGAATGCTGTTTAATGAAATAGAATATCTTGAACAAATAGAAGATAATTTTTCCTGGAAATATTTAGGGAAAGGGATGATTTATTGGTTATATGAAGATTGGGATAAAGCAATGCAGGAATATCAAAAAGCAATAATATTGAGTAATGACAGGGGAGTTACTTTTTTTGGTTATCGCGTATTAGGTTTTATTTATGAACATAATGATCAAAGGGTTCGTTTTGGTGAAGGATTTGGTGTGGATAATGCAATTAAAAATTATAAAAAAGCACTTGAGATTAACTCTGATTCAATGGAAGTGCGTCTTAATTTGGCAAGTTTATATTTAATTAAGCAATTATCTGCAGAGGCATTGCAGAATTTCAAAGAAATACAAAAAATAGATTATAAATATGCAAGAGAACATTTTCATTTTAAAAACATAAAAAAAATATCCGAATACAAAACAAAAAAAGACTATTTAGAAGCTGTGAAAATGAATACCTTAAGCGGGGAACATCATTATGTGTTAGGTTTAGCCTATGCAGTAAAGGGACAAAATGAAATGGCTAAAAAACATTTTAAGTGGGCAAAAAAATTTGGATATAAAGTTGACGTTAATTTGGAGGGAGAACATATATAGAGATTATAATCGGAGATGTAAAATGCATGATATTTTAAAGAAAACTTTAGACAAGAAATATTTATTATTCATACTCATATTATATACGGTACTATCCGGATTACTGCTAAATGCAGATTTGCCTATAATTGACGAAGGACCTTGTTACTTTTTGCTGTCTAAGTCGATCCTTTCCGGAGAAGGTTATAATAACATGTTTTACCCCAACAATCCTTCTAATATAGAATATCCCCCTTTTTATCCATTATTCTTAGTAATTATTTCAATGGTTTTTCCTAAAACTATTGTGGGTTTAAAAATGCTCTCTATTTTATTTGGAATAGGTTCTTTGATTATTATATATTCCCTTTTTTGTGCTGATTGCCAAAGGGCTCTTAATGATAAGTATCATAAATTACCTTGTAATTATTGTTGGG
>JAUVUO010000190.1 GCA_030601015.1 Candidatus Omnitrophota bacterium
AAACATTATTCTACACGTCCCCATTTCCGCTAATTCATCAATAATAGAAAAAATTTGTTCAGTATTTAATTCGGCCGATTCTTGTTTCCAACGAAAGCAATATTTGCATTTAGAATTGCACCTGTTAGTTACCGCCCAGCTAACAACAACAGGTGTACTTTTTTTAAATAATCTGAGCTTTAAAATAGCTGTAGCCATTAAAAACCAATCATATTTTTTCATATTTACATTCTTTAGACTCTATTTGCGAGTATTACTCCCCTGCTTTTAGCGCATCAACGATTAAAAGGGTATTTGATTTCTAACTCTTCTCCCTCACAATCTAAAAAACAAATCGCTTTCGTGCATATATATGTTTCCTTTTTAGATGATTGTTTATTCATTTTGTTATCAAAAAAATAGATTACACCCCCTTTAAATTTTGTTTTCTCAGAATGATTTTCTTTTATCCACTTTCGAATAAGCCCCTGCTTATCGTTATGGTAAATGCCCCCTCCATCTACTAACCATAATCGTCCATATTCATTCACGATCTTGTTAAGCCTTTTGGGAGTGCCATCATATTCGTCTATTCCAAAAACATTCTTCACTCCGTCTCCATCATATCGGTAATAAGCACGGGCTCCGCATGAAGGCCGCACTATCTTCGCAGGAAATAAATTCTTTTTATCCAAATAGTACTGGGTTGCAAATATAGATGCGTCATAAGTAATAACAACAGCATCCCCTTCCTCGTAATTTTTTCTCAAATATTCTGCTAAAAATTTAAAATCGCCATAGTGTCTCGTATAATCTCTCGGTATATATTCACATGTTTTAAAGCCAAATCCGTTAAGAATAAATAACACTAATGAGCTATTAAACAAAAAAATAAGTAAAGTAACCACTATTTTTTTTCTGACACTCAAAATGCCATACGAAGAAAGGATAATAAAAAACGGATAAATAAATAGAAAATAGCGCTCCCCCAAATTAATCTTTTTTAAGAAAAAACAGCCTAAAAAGAATAAGCACGGAATAATTGTTAAAAAAAATAAAAGTAGCCCTCCCTTTCTTTCTACTTTTTTAAAAAAAACAGCAAAAAGCCCCAATAAAAAAATAAAGATATTTATAGGAATAAATCCTCTGATTCCGCCAAACAATCCGAATAAAAATGGAAACACCTCAAATGATTTCCAGCCCCAAAAATAATCTCCAAAATTTGTTTTCCAGTAAAAACCATAATAAGCTCTGCTCAAAAGCGGTAAAATTAGAATCCCTATCACAAATAAAGAAATAACGAACTTTAAAGCTCTTTTCTTATCTCTTCTATAAAACAAGAAAAAGTAGAGAGCCTCTGCAAAAATAACGGTAATAAAAGGATAAAAAGAATAAAAACCCAGCGTTGAAGCAATTATGAATTTTATCTGCAGTCCAATTGAAGGTTCTTTTAAACTTTTATAGAAAAAAAATACAGATAATAAGGATAAAAACATATAGAGCGTATAAGTAGCAGCATAAGAAGAATGGTGGATATGCCACATAGAAAAAGAAAGCAGAAAAGAACTCAATAAACCAACGTTAATTCCGAAAATCAATTTCCCCAATTTATAAATAAGAAATATACCTGCGATGCCGAACAAAAAAGCAGGAAAACGTATAACACGTTCGCTCCTGCCTAAAAAAAGGGCACAGTGTAAAACTATATACCGTAAAGGTGCTTGATCAAAAGATATAGAAATGCTTCTTTTCCTCTCCCTTAAACAATAATAAATATTACTTACTAGCGACAGAGAAGGAGACAATTTTAAGGCCTTTTTGAAATATTTAATGGCCTTCTCATATTGACACAACTCCCGATAAACACAGCCTAAATTAGTATACATATCTATTTTTCGTCTTTCAAACCCATCCGACGCATAGCTTAAGCCTTCTTTTAAACAAATGATGGCTTGGTCATAATTCTTAAGCCCGGTAAAACTATCTGCTAATCCCTGATAAATAGAAACCAGCTGCGAATTAATTGAAGGATTTAAAGATAGCGCTTTATTGAAGCATTCAATGGCCTTCTCATATTGACACAACTCCCGATAAACACAGCCTAAATTAGTGTATATATCTATTTTTTGTTTTTCAAACCCAACTGACGTATAGGTTAAGCCTTTTTTTAAATAAGCAATGGCTTGATCATAATTCTTATACTGATAATAGATAAACCCTAACCCGGAATATATCGAGATATTATACGGATTATCTTTTTCAATGAGTTTTAGCGCCCTATCAAAACAAAATTGGGCTTTATTATAATATGCTTCTTTCTCATTATTGTCTCTTATCCCTTTTTCTACGTAATTACCTGCTAAGGCGATATAAGCTAATGTTTTTGTTTTATCAGATATATCATTTTGAGTATTTAAATGTATCTGTATTGGGTCAATAGGTTCATCATGTAAACCTTTATCAATAAATTTTTGAGCTTTATTAAAAGCTTTACTTTCTGAAATACCTTTTGTAAATATTGGTTCCTTGAGTCTATCCAACGGTATTTGCTTCGTATCCTTCCGGTTAAAATACCTTGTTAAGATAGTTTTAATTTTTGCTTTCAATGTATTTTTGTTTCTTTCAATTCGACATAAAATATTGGACCAAAGCTCATATGAATTATTTAAAAACTGCCAAGATATGCTTTTTGGACTTTGCGAAGCTACCGCCAAAGTCAAACCTACATTATGAGAAATAGAACCCGAAGTAAGCTCTGGAACCGGAAATACACGGATAAAAATACCGATACCTATTATTAGAATTAATAATATTTTTTTATTCATTTTTTAACTTAATGTGTATGCTAGACATAAATGGCGAAAAACCAACACTTTTTGGGTTACAATCTAATATTTTCTTTGCCCATACATCCATAAAAGGATTCAAGAAAAAAAGAATACCCTTTTCAAATTTATCAAATTCGATAAAATGCTCAGAATAACTCAAGTCCTAATATTTCTTTTTCCGGAAAACCCTCATAAAACTCCGGGCCTAAATCAAAGCATTTTAGATTTATAGTGTATTTTTTTTAAAACCCTTTAAATAACTAATCTCTACCGGGGCTGGCTATTCCCTACCCCAAACACATTGTTAAAGCACAATCCAAATCCCCTTTCTCTTCCTTTAGCAAAGGCAGATTATTCGTTTGATAAATCTTATTTAAAAATAAACCTTTTTTGAAATACGTCTGAGAGTTCTATAAACGCATCCCTGTAAGAGCACCATTGAAGACAGGGAAATCTACACTTTTTAATTAACTTCCGATAAAACTTAGCCTTTTTCGAAAACCATAGCTCCTTTAAAGAATCTTTTTTAATGTCGCCAAAATTAGCATCGTATTTCTTTTGATTTACACAAAAATATACCTTTCCTTCCTGAATAATTTGCATACGGTTATATCCCGCATAGCAGGGCAACTCTTGGGGGTTTACTTTCCCT
>JAUVUO010000145.1 GCA_030601015.1 Candidatus Omnitrophota bacterium
AGCTCGTATTTAATATATCTCCTTTTTTAACCCGTTTGAAAAAATCTCTTGCTTTATTTTTGAATTTAAGGCGGTTCATATACAAACCATAAAAACCCCCAAGCATTAATAACGCCGCAACCAATGATATGAGGAGAATCACGATGGCCGGAATCAAAAGTGACGTAGAAATCCAATAAAGAATGTTCGTTAAAAAGCTCATAAATTATATCCTCCTTTTCTTCAGCCGCTGATAATAGAACCCTGCTACTCCAATAAAAACCATGCCTGCTAACGAAATAGCTGCCGTTCTAATATCAACCTGTAATTGTGTGCCCCGTATTTTTATGCCCATAAGAAGAAGAGGCAAAAACATTGCCAATATTATCTGGAAAAATGACAAAATTATTTTTAATTCCATGCGCCACTCCCAATTTAATAATAATTTTCTCAAAGCAATCGCGCTTATTAATAAAACTGCCGCTATTGTTGCCGAAAATAATAAGCCGAGCCTATAAAATTGCATATTATCAATAACATTAAATAAGTATGTTTCTCCAAGAAAAATGCCTACGAGAAAAACTCCTGACGGTAATAAAGGAATAATCCTTAAAATCATAACAGCCTGCTTCTTGTAATGAGCCCTAATAAGCAACAAACTCAAAATCATGAAAACAATAGATTCGACAATCTGATAAGTACAGGCAAGAGACAACACATTCAAATCATTTAGTATCCTGTTGAGTATTTTAAAACTTAATTGAATCGAAAAAGGAACCATTGCAAAACTTATCATTGCTATAAAAAGGCAAAAGATTAAAACATATCTTTTCTTCGCGAATAATGATAGATTTATAACCACATGAAAATAGCTTAAAATGAAAAGAATAATTAGAAATATCCACATATTTTTTATATCTTTCTAGTTTTAGATGCCTCTTAATATTTTAGGCTAATCTAACAAATTAATATCTTTTTGTCAAGTATTTTTTGGAAAAAAATGGTGGGAATAATAGTATTTAACTGTGTTGTATTCGTTAAGAGATTTTTTATTGGTAAAGAAGTTGTGTCGTATCAAATAAAAAAATTTCGTCATTGATTTTCAAAAAAAATATTTTTCCCTCTCACATATCACCTTCATTCTAAATAGCTATGTAATTCCGGTAAAAATAAATTTACTCCCAAAAAAGTAAAAATTAAAGTACAAAACCCAATTATAGAAATAATCGCTATTCTTCGACCTTTCCAGCCTTTAACATACCTTAATTAAATCTTAAAATCACTCGTAAAATTATTTTACAAATTACCCTAAACTTTCTAGAGCCTACTGTCATATTATTTTTAAAACCAAAACATTTCAGTTCCTTCGTCTGTATCAAAATTTATTCACGAATTTCAAAAAAGCAAAATTTCATTTTTGCTTTGACATACCTTCTAAATCACTATCTATAATAAGTTCCCCCCTCTCCATTTAATTAAATATGTAAATATATCCAGACTGCGCTGATTCTAAAAATAGCCTCATCTACCGCTTATTTTTCGCAGCTTCCGGTTAATCCGTTAAATTTCGTGGTTTCGCCTGTCGCGCTTCAACCCACTTTTCCCCTAAAAGGGGAAAAAGCGGCTTTAAATATTTTTAAAAAACCATTTGACAAAAAAATACTATTTGTTAGGCTTATTTAACAAATAGGGAATACTCTAAAAAGTTTAATTTGAGGTCAATTTATATGGAAAAGAAATTAAGTTCTACTATGGAAGACTATCTGGAAGCAATTGCCGCGATCCAAAAACAAAACGGCATTGCCAGGGTACGGGACATAAGTCATTTATTAGGTGTAAAAAGCTCAAGCGTAAACGCTGCTTTAAGGACACTTTCTAACAAATGTCTTGTTGTTCACGAAAAGTACGGATATGTTAATCTTACTCCTGCCGGAAAAAAAATTGCCCGGAATATTCAAGGCCGGCATGATCTCCTGCTGAAATTCCTTACTGAGATTTTAAATATAAATGATGATGAGGCGCTCCAAGATGCCTGCAAGATGGAACACGCTATAAGTTCCAAAACCTTTGATAGACTAACAAAATTCATCCAATTTGTTGAGACAGGGCTAAATGGGGAAAGGCCCCAGTGGTTAAAAAGCTTCAGACATTATTTAAAAACAGGTAAAAAATTAAATTGCAAAATGCGCCAAGTCAATTTTAAAAAAAAATAAGAGAAAAATTTTTTATCTTTAAAGTTAGACAATTCTAATAAACTTTTATATATCTAAAATATGAGAAAAAAGGGGGAGGGATGGAAAAAAATTTAAGTGAGTTAAAGCCTAAAGAGGCGGGTAAGGTAAAAATGATTTCCGGTGAAGGAACGCTTCATAAGAGGCTTCTTGATATGGGTATTATTAAAGGTACAACAATAGAGGTTATTATGGTTGCTCCTTTGGGAGATCCTATTGATATAAAAGTTAAAGGCTATCATTTAAGTTTACGAAAAGAAGAAGCAGCTCAAATTTCTGTAGAGGTAAATTAAGATATGCATAAACTAATTCATTCAAAGACGAACGTCAATTTAATATTCACCTCTGTTGAAGGAGGCAGGAGTGCCGTACAACGGCTTACAGATATGGGATTACTCCCAGGCGAAAAATTAAAGGTATTACATAGCTCAGGATACGGCCCTGTTACTGTGCTCATAAAAGGCGCGAAGGTTGCCTTGGGGCATGGTTTAGCGGCTAAAATTATTGTTGAGGAGGAATAAAAGATGAAGGATAGAAGAATTACTATCGCCCTTGCCGGTAATCCCAACTCAGGCAAATCTACTATTTTTAATAATCTAACTGGGGCACATCAGCATGTTGGTAACTACCCCGGGGTAACAGTTGAAAAAAAAGAAGGTAAAACATCTTTTCAGGGTTACAAAATAAATGTTGTGGATCTTCCGGGTACATATAGTTTATCAGCCTATTCTGAAGATGAAGTCGTAGCCAGAGACTTTATTATTAATAAAAAGCCCGATATAATTCTGCATATCGTTGATTCCTCTAATCTGGAAAGAAACCTTTATCTTGCCACACAGTTAATGGAATTAAAGGTGCCTTTGATTTTTGCAATGAATATGAGTGACATGGCAAAAAAGAAAGGCCAGGATGTTGATTACACAAAATTATCTGATCTTTGGGGAGTATCTATTGTTCAGACTGTAGGTAATAAAAATATAGGCACAAAAAAACTTCTAGAGACTATTGTTAAGGTACATGAAGGAAAAATCAAAACAAAAGGTGTTTATGTCGGCTATGGCGCGGAAGTCCGTGAGGAGATGAATAAATTAGAGCAGATAGTCAAAAAGGATAAACCCTTGGTTGAACGATATCCCTGCCGCTGGCTTATTGTTAAAATGCTGGAAAACGATTCGTTAGTTTTAAATATTATCAACAAATCTTCTATCGCTCAAGAAGCTATAGCCCAAAACGATAAGAGCAGGCATCATCTACAGCTGCATTTTGGAGATATTCCGGAAACTATAATTGCTGATCAGCGCTATGGCTTTATTAGCGGCGCATGCACTGAGGCTTTTAAACCATCTATTGAACAGAGACATGATTTGTCAGACAAGATAGACAAGGTAATCTTGAATAGAATTTTAGGCATACCTATCTTTGCCCTTGTTATGTACTCTATTTTTAAGTTTACCTTTACTTTTTCTGAGCCAATGGTGAGCTTGTTTGAAAAGTTTCTCGAGTGGCTTGGCAAAGCTGCTGCTTCGGTAGTTCCCGCGGGTTTATTTCAATCTTTTGTTGTTGATGGGCTCATCGGCGGGGTTGGAGGTGTTTTAGGTTTTTTTCCATTGGTGCTTTTCCTGTTTTTTGCCATCGCCTTTTTTGAAGACTCAGGCTATATGGCCCGTGCCGCTTTTGTTATGGATAAACTGATGAGCAAATTCGGCCTTCACGGAAAGTCTTTTTTGCCAATGATGATATCAACTAACGGATGCGCTGTGCCGGGTATTCTGGCTACCAGGACATTAGAAAGCAAAAAAGACAGGCTTATTACTATGATGGTAACGCCTTTTATGATCTGCGGCGCAAAGTTACCTATCTTTGCTCTTTTTATCGGCGCGTTCTTCCCCGCAAAATACGGTGCTAACCTTATGTTCTTGATGTATGTCTTAAGCGTGAGTATTGCTTTTGGTTCTGCTTGGCTTTTAAAAAAATTTGTTTTTAAAGGAGAGCCTACTCACTTTGTTATGGAGTTGCCGCCATATAGAATCCCTACAATAAAAGGGTTACTGCTTAAGATGTGGGAACGCGGATGGATGTATCTAAAAAAAGCAGGCACAATAATTGTTTTTATTTCAATAATTATTTGGGCAGGGTTTACATTTCCTCAATATTCTCCCAATGAAAAAAACATTAGTGAGGAGAATGTGGCTACTATCCAATTAGAACAAAGTTACGCGGGCCGGCTCGGCCATTTTGTTGAGCCGGTTGTAAAAC
>JAUVUO010000073.1 GCA_030601015.1 Candidatus Omnitrophota bacterium
CCTCTTTATTGTTTCTGTTGAGAAAGTTCTTTTAGCTTTCATATTATTGAAATTCATTTAAAATTAATCCCACCCTTTTCCATTCCTTTTATTAAAATTAACAAAAAACCGGCTTTTATTTAAATCCGCGATTTCTTTTGAACAAAAATATTATACCTATGATAAACTTTTTTGCTACAAAAAATATATCGTTTCCCTCTCCTAAAAGATTACATATTAATTTCCGCTTCCAGCGGAAATTAAACTGCAAAATAAGGTTTCACTTATGCCAGTACGGGTATCCTTTTACCATTTTTAATTTTCGCGCATTCCTTTTGTTTTCGTATACTCTCAATTGCAAGCTAACTCACCTCTC
The DNA here is from genome assembly GCA_030601015.1 of Candidatus Omnitrophota bacterium. Lineage (GTDB taxonomy): Bacteria > Omnitrophota > Gorgyraeia > Duberdicusellales > 4484-171 > JAGLSE01. The sequence goes on from JAUVUO010000073.1 coordinate 356, forward strand.
TTATTCCCGGGCCTGAATGAGCATCTGCCTCTAAACCAAAATTCTCAATCAAATTTACGCTTAAGACAGGAGTTTTAGAAATCCCTTTTATGTTACTAACATTAATCGAAAATACTTTAGCTTTCTTTCTTGTAGACACCGCTTTTGCCTCGTCTTTTTTCATTGCTCTATAACTACCCCTTCATAACCACTATGAATATTTTTTCTGTTACCTCATTTAATTAAAATTTTCCCCCTCTTCCCTAATAACAAAAATTGATACCGCCTATTTCCTGGTATCAATATTCCCCCCTGTTCTTCACACTTTTTAAAATGTTTCAGTTACTTTTTAAAACCAAATTATCATCTTCACCTTGATATATAAACTTTTTTCAAAAAAATTCCCTTTTACCACGATCAAACTTTATTTAAAAATTAACTCTGGATTTAAAAGAATCGCCTCTCTCTAAACATATCGTTCTTTTTGCTTTTTTAATCATATCACCGGCTTTTTTTATATCTATTTCTGTTTTCTTATCATAAATCTTATAATATTTTCTCTGTTTACGCGGAGTAAAATTAACCATAATAACATTACACCCAGCTTTCAATCCTAAAACAACTCCTTTATCTTTGTTAAGAGTAGCTAAAGACGTTGTTACCGGCATATGAGAATCTCTAGAAACAATCCTGGTTAAAGCTAAACACTTTAAAACTAATTTTATATCAGGAACGTTGTTTTTAAAAGAAGGAGTATCTCTCTGAGGAAGAAAAGGCCCTACGCTAATCATATCCGGTTTAAAATCCTTAAAAAACATAATATCATCCGCTAAATCAACAAAAGTTTGCCCAGGAATCCTCACAATGTTTCCCACACCAACCTGAAAACCAATTTTTTTTAAATATTCCAAAATTTTTATTCTCTTTTTTAATGATTGTCCAGGACAAAGTAAACGATATAGCTTCTCATTTATGGTTTCCTGCTTCAATAAATACCTATCTGCCCCCTGTTCACGAAAAGCTTTATATTCAAAAAAAGGCCTTTCTCCCAATGAAAGAGTTATGGCCATCTCAGGAAATCTATCTTTTATATCTTTTATAAGCTTACAAATAATTTTTCTTGTGTAATAAAAATCGTCTCCTGACTGCAAAACAATTGTTTTAATACCTTTACCGGCAATCCTGCCGGCTATTCTTAAAATTTCCGCAGGCTCAAGACGATAACGTTTTAGTCTTTTATTATCCTTTCTTAAACCGCAAAATTTACAATTTCTAACACAAACATTAGAAAATTCAATTAACCCTCTAATAAACACTTTATTACCGCAATAGGTTTCTCTCACCTCATCGGATTGGGAAAATAATTCCTTACCATTAATTGATTGCAAATAATTAATAATCTTTTTCTTAGTCATGAAATATTATAAAAATATATAAATAAATTAATTGTCTTGGGTAACAATTTGACATATAAAACCCCGCGATTTTCAAAGATAAAGGTCTCTTTCGCCCTGTTTAATCCTTCCATAATAAGAAATAAAAACCGGAAACATCTCCGGATTGACTTTTTTTATTTCTTCTATTTCTTTATTTATAATACTTTCCGCTGCCGCTTTTGTCTCTTCCTCGGCAAAATCATCTATCCACTCTCTAAAAGTAAGCACAGCATTTAACTTGCAAAATTTACCTTCCTTGCCGTTTTTTAAAAGTTCCATTATACATTTCCCGGTTCTTCCGCATCTATAGCCGGCAGTACAAAAAGATGTAATATATCCCCTACCGGCTAACTCCCGTATAAGCTCATTAAGACTTCTTGTATCACCTAATAAAAACTGCTGCCGTTTCTCCTCCTGTTCATCGTATCTTTCACTGTAAGCGCCAATCCCGATACGGGTTGAAGCATCGGTTTGAGTACAGCCTAAAGAAATTGTTTCTCTTCTTATATCGGCGCTCTCCCGTGCGGTAATAATCATACCGGTATAAGGGATTGATAATCTTATCACTGTTATCAACCTTTTAAAATCCTCATCACTTACTTTATACTTTGAGTTTTGAGTAAATGAAGAATGAAACGCAGGTTCAAGTCGAGGGAATGAAACCGTATGAGGCCCGACATTAAATCTCCGTTCCAATTCCCGAGCGTGATATAACAAACTCATTACCTCAAATTTCCAATCATATAAGCCGAATAAAACACCAATACCAACATCATCAATTCCAGCCTCAAAAGCTCTATGCATACAATAAAGCCTCCATTGATAATTATTTTTTATAGTTCCGGAAGGATGTACCCGTGAGTATGTATCCTTATGATATGTCTCCTGAAATACCTGATAAGTGCCAATTCCCACTTCATGCAAAAGTTTTAATTCTTCGATTGATAATGCCGGAGCATTTACATTAACTCTCCTAATCTGCCCCCACCCATTCTTTGTTTTTGCTTTTACTCCGTAAATAGTTTTTATTGTCTTTCTAATATATTCTATATCGGTCTCCGGTGCTTCCCCATAGACGACAATTAAACGTTTATGCCCTATGTCTCCGGCCAGGACTTTAACCTCTTTTTTTACCTCTTCCAAAGAAAGAATCTTACGTTTTATAGTTTTGTTATCCTTGCGAAATCCGCACTAAACACAGTTGTTAATGCAAAGGTTATTAAGATACAACGGGGCAAAAGTTACGATTCGATTATCATATACTTTTTTCTTCACCTCCAGAGCTGTTTTCATCATCTCTTCTAAAATCTTTTTATCTTTGACCATAAGTAACGCAGCAGTCTCATCCGGAGTTAAAGTCTGTATTTCTAAAGACTTTAAAAGAATATCTTTAATCCTTAAATTGTCCGGTTCTTTTTTAGAATTCAAATCTAATTTAGAAATAATTTCCTGTTCAGGAATAAAATCTTTACCTTTATCCTGATATTTAATTATTTCTTCTTTTTTTATTCTGTCTTTTATCCAGGAATTAAGTTTATTTAATTCTACTGTCATTTTTAAACTCCTTTTTATTTTTAATATTTCCCTTTTATAACCATCACCAGCCGCGGGAAATGGAGAAAGAACTCTTTCTAATACTCCTTGTAAAAATGAAATACATATTCCATAATTAGTAATTGGCACGCCCGTTTTTTTTGCTTGCTGAATTCTAAATAGCATCTGTCTGCGGGTAATCATACACCCTCCACAATGTATAATTAATTTATAATCTTTTAAATTTTCTGGGTAATCATGCCCCGAACACACGTCTATAACTAAATCCATTCCCGTATACTGACATAGCCAACGTGGAATTTTTACCCGCCCAATATCCTCCCCTATAGGATGATGGCTGCAAGCTTCAGCAATAAGAACTTTATCCCCCGGCTTAAGACTCTCTATCGCGATAACTCCCCTCACCATTTCAATCAAATCACCTTTATAGCGGGAAAAAACGATAGAAAATGTAGTACATTTCACCTCTTTTGGTGTATCGGCAACCATTTTTAAAACTACTTGAGAATCACAAATGCAAATATCCGGAAGCTTTTTCAAATTATCCAGAGGATGCCTATATTCCCGTTCCTTAACAACTACGGCCGCTGCGTCGTTATCTAAAATATCTCTCAACACTTGTACCTGAGGAAGAATAAGCCTTCCCTTAGGAGCTTCTAAATCAATAGGAATCATAAGAACAGCTGTGCCTCCAGCAGGCAATAAATCACCCACTAAGGGAGGCGGACGAAAAAAATCTTCAGGACATACTCTTATAAGCTCTTTTTTTAAAGCTTCCACATAACTATCCCGATTCATTTTATCAACGCTTGAACATAACACGATATTTTTATTTTTTCCTTGTATCTCCTGTATAAAATCGTCTCCAGGATAAACAATATCGATCTTATTTATAACAACAATACACGGCAACTTTCCTTGTACCGCTTCATTCAATACAAAATCCTCATATTGTCCCCAAACATTTGATTCAATAATAAGCACAAAAATATCTGAGATATCAAAAATTTTCTTTGTTTTCTTTATCCTTAATTTGGATAACGCTGAGCTATCATCTAAGCCTCCCGTATCTAAAAATACTACCGGGCCTAAAGGCAATAATTCCATTGTTTTCTCAACCACATCCGTAGTAGTGCCCGGTAAGGATGAGGTAATTGCTACATCTTGCGCGGATATCATATTCAAAAAACTGGATTTACCCACATTAGTCCTTCCAAATAATCCAATATGTAAACGCAAAGATTTAGGTGTTTTTCTCATGATTATTCTCTCCATACCCCAAGGAAACAAGATTATGAGCAAGCAATATTTTATCAACAAATTCACGGCCTAATTCCTCTGCGAAAAACTCACGTAAGTTATTTTTGCCTAAGACGTTAGATTTCTTTAACAATTCTGCCGTTTTATCATACCCTATATAAGGAATAAACGCGGTTGCAATCGCGGGACTCTTATCAAAATAAAATTTACATTGTTTTTCATCAACTTTAATCCTAGAGATATGCTTAGCAAACATGATATTAGTATTAATTAAAATTTCCATTGATTCAATTAATGCAAAAGCAAGTAGCGGCATAAATTCCGGTATTTGAAAACTACTTCGAGATACAGATTCACTTACCAACATATCATTAGCCATCACTTTAAGCCCGGCCTGGATTATAGATTCTAAGATTACCGGATTAACTTTTCCCGGCATAATAGATGAGCCTACCTGCATTTGAGGAAGGACAATTTCTCCTAAAAGATTCATAAGCCTTAAATCATTAGCTATTTTTACAAAATTTGAGGCATGGGCTTTTATTATACCTGATACTTCAATAAAGCAATCCCCATTTGCTGTTATATCAATCATATTCTCTCCCCGGCAAAGCCCTAAACCGGTAATATCTCTTAATTTTTCTATAACCAAAAAAATATAACTCCGGGGAGCAGTTATCCCCGTGCCTACAGCAGTACCGCCTATATTTACCATTCGAAGCCTCTCTTCAGATTTAAATGTCCTCCAGCGGTCACGGGAAAAAGCATCAGCAAAAGAAGAAAATTCAGCTCCTAATGTCATCGGAACAGCTTCCTGAAGTTCTGTCCGTCCTACTTTTAGTATATGTCTAAATTCTTTTTCTTTCTTCTGACATACTTGTTGGAGATCGGTAATTACAGTACTTAACCTACGCAATAAAAAAATTGCCGTGATTTTAAGTGCCGTGGGATACGTATCGTTCGTTGACTGATGCAAATTTACATCCTCCAAAGGATGAATCAAGTCATACCTTCCTTTTTTTTCTCCTGATAACTCCAAAGCACGATTAGCGATAACTTCATTAAGATTCATGTTTGTTGAAGTACCGGCACCTCCTTGAAGAGCATCAAGAAAAAATTGGTTATCTAATTTAGCATTAATAACATCATCACAGGCTGCCTCTATCAGTTTAGCTTTATCTTCCTTTAGATACCCAAGTTCTTTATTTGCTAAACAGGCAGCTTTTTTTACCTTGGCAAAAGCATGTATAAATAATTTTGGCATCTTTAAAGGACTTAGTAAAAAATTGCTCCTAGCCCTCTTAGTATGTATCCCCCAATATGCATCCGCAGGTATTTGTTCCTCTCCTAAAAAATCTTTTTCCAATCGATAGCTCATATTCATTATTTTATTCATTTATCTAAAAAATTATCTCTACAATGTTTACTTAACATCGATCTAACCAATACTCCCTCTATTTTACCCAATTTACCGGTTAAAGCTCCTACACTGTCTGTTGTGGTATCCACAATAAGACTGATAACACTGCATTTATTTTCTTTATAGGGAACTCCCATACGCGCCACAATAATCTCACTAAATTCAGAAAGTAAAGCATTTACCAGCCCTGCCGAACGATTCCTGTTTTCAATTATAATCCCTACAAATCCTAACCTTTTATTCATATTTTAGCTCAAAATAAAAAATCCCAACCTTACCTTAAATCATTAATGTAAAATTGGGATATATATTTTTACTATTCATTTTTCCCCTTGGGTTCAGACTAATCAGTCCTCTTCTCAGGATATTTGTTAAATGGAAAAACACCCTTTTACCGGCAGTTTCCCTGACCGGTAAAAAAATCTATTTTTTAAATTCTTCTACGGCTTTATCAACAAGCGTCACATAAGTCATAACACTCGACCCGCCGACTAAAACCGCAACCATACAAGACTCAAGTATTTCCTCTTTAGTCCAACCTGCCTGAATACAA
>JAUVUO010000224.1 GCA_030601015.1 Candidatus Omnitrophota bacterium
CATTAAACATCATTTAGGGATAGAAAAAAGTTTTTTAGTAAGATGCAATTCTTCCTGTAAGAAACCGCGCCAATCATCTATCATCCCTTTTAGAAGAGCATCTTTTACTAAAAAACTTTTTTCTATCCCTAAATGATGTTTAATGATGGACCACCTATAATCTTCCGGTCTTTTAACAATGTTTGCCTTTACAGGGTTAAGAAGTATATATCTAACAGCTCTTAAAAGATAGAATTCGTCTAAAAGATAAGAATTGAATCTTCCTTGCCAAAGATATCCGCGCCAATTTTCTCTGAAATTAATCATTCTGGTATAATTGCGGTGTGTCTCCCCTATTGCCTTGGCAAGGCTATTGTTGTTCTCAGGAACGGCGATAATGTGGACATGGTTTGGCATTAAACAATAGGATAATATCTTTAACTTGAATTTATTAGAATACTTACCGAGAAAGCGAAGATACTCCTGGTAGTCTATCTTTGAGAAGAAAACTTCTTGGCTACGATTTCCCCTCTGGGTAATGTGGTATGGAAAATTGGGCGCCGCTATACGCGCTATCCTTGCCATAATTAACTCTTATTATATTCTAGAACAGCATCATTGTCAATTAAGTATTGTGTCCCCGGAATTACTATAACTAAAAATACAGTAGTCACTCTGTTAGCTTTTGTTGTAAACATAATCAATTTTAACGCATTATTCGAGATAAAAAAATTAAACGTTACTAAAATAACAATAATTAAAAATAGAAATAATTTATATTTATTATTCATTTAGAAGCCTTGAGTGTTCTGCAATATATGCAGTGTCAATGTTTTGCATTTTTTAATTTCTTTATTTTTTCAGACACACATCTTACCTTGTATATATAAAACGCTAAAAATGATATAGCAATAACAACAATCGCAATATTATATTCAAAGAAAAAAACTAAAAAAAATATAAACGCTAATGAACGTGTTAGCAAATAAAGATTATCTTTCAATAATATTATTTTTTGATCAAATTCTATTATGTTTTCATGCTCCTTCATTTGCTTTAAATAACTTAAGGATAATTTAATTGAATATGTAGAAAAAGATAGAAAAATCGCTACTATGGCAACATCCTCTAAAGTGATTGCTTCAGAAATACGCAGTAGAACACACAGCCAACAAACATATATAAAAACGATTGCTAAAGATAACGAACCGAAATATAAATATTTTTTTATCAATATTATCAGATTGTACCTGTGGTTATGCTTCGCTCGTATAGGAAAATTAGCTTTATTTATGATTATTGCATAATTTAATAAATAAACTACTATAGTTACAAAAACAAAAGGAAAAATAATAAAATGATGAATTGGGAGATTGTAGAATGCATAAATACAAGAAACTGTAAAAAAAACTGCTGGAATAATATTTATACTAATAAGAAGAAAAGTAAAAGATAAGGGTTTATTATTTAATAAAAAAGGTGCTTTTTTTTAAAGACAAAAGCTACCAATAGTGGAATAATTAGAATACTTAATATTAACAAAACACTACCAATGTACACTTTATTCATTTTTTGCCTTTGCTTAATGAAACTGTCTATCTTATTATTAAAATATCATAAGAACTACTCAACATCAATGTGCTTTCGTGTGGAAGTTTCATCTTTTAAAAAGAATATATCAATAAGAGCAAAAATAATATTTTTTCTAAATAACTTAAATTCCATTGTTTATAAAATGATATTTAGTTAGATGTTTCCTTTGTTTTATCCAAGTATTTCTCTACGTCCTTATTAATATCCTTCTTAATCTCTCGCATAATCTCATCAGTTTGATTCTCGTACGATTTTCCGGTTATCTTTTCCAAACTCTCAGCTACGTGATTCCTGACATACATATCTTCATCGCTATTATAAGCTTCTTCTAAAGCGGCAATAACTTCTTCTCCGCCGCCCATATCGCCCAAAGCTGAAGCCGCCGCGGAACGAGCGTGAGTATAATCATCATTTTTAAGGACATTTATTAAGATAGGTAAAGCTCTCTTATCGCCAATCCAACCAAGACTTTTGATAATTTGATGGCGAAAATGAGCTGTATCGCTATATTCTAAATACTCAATTAAAATATCTACGCATTGAGGGTCTTTTAAAAGGCCAAGGCCTATAACGGCATCTATCTTATTTGGTTCATAATCAGAACTCACTTGACCAAATTTTACAATCTTTATCAATTCATCAACCCTTTTTTCAAGCTGAGATTGTAAAACAAGTTCGCTTTCAGCTAAAGAAATATTGCTAAAAAATAAACTAAAGCCTAACATAAAAATAACAACACACATTAATTTCTTCATTTCGTCTCCTTCTTTTAATCTTTTCAATACGTTATCTTTAATTTTTTTGACACAATTATGTAGTTATAGCGTTTTTGATGTCAAGAATCCCTTTTATTTATGGATATATATCCTTTTTACCCTATCTCCTATCCAACAGAGGAGTTCATAGGGTATTATCCCTGCCGCCTGAGCCAATTGTTCGACAGTTATCTTTTTACCCTTATCTTCACCGATAAGAATAACCTCATCTCCAATAGCTAAACCAGCTATGGAGCTTACATCAACCATTATCTGATCCATGCATATCTTGCCCAAAACGGGAACTTCCTCGCCTTTAATAAGCACCTTTACCTTATGAGTTAATAATTGCGTATAGCCATCGGCATAGCCTACAGGCAGGGTAGCTATTTTCATATCCCTTTCGGCAATATAAGTCCTTCCGTAACTTATTGACCTGCC
>JAUVUO010000101.1 GCA_030601015.1 Candidatus Omnitrophota bacterium
GTTACTATTGATACGGTATGTTATCATTTCCCGGGGAGTAATTATGGCCCTATTGATTTAGAAAATGCAAAAAAAGAGATTGATTTAGCTAAGGAATTAGGTGTTGATTTTGTAAGGTTTGATATACGAAATGAAATGTCGGCTTTCCCAAAAGAAATTAAAAAATTAGATGAAATTATCGACTATTCTAGAACACAAAATTTAAAAATTTATATAGGTGTTTACGGAATGGAAACTTGGCTTACTCAGAAAATGTTTAAGCGGAAATATAGAGGAGGCGGCGGAGGCAAAGCTTCTTGGGTAGATTTCAAGAAAATGTATATTAAACAAACAAAATATTTAGCTGAAAAGTATAAACCGGAATATATGTTAATTATGGTTGAGGTTCCTTTTAATTTAGGAAATCAGGTGAATTCGGTTAGGAAGATTGATAGTTGGGTAAAATATACAATTAAGGTTGGAAAGATTATTAAATCAATTACACCAAAAACTAAAGTAGTATTAAATCAAATACTTAGAAATGAATGGCCCACACTTGAATTTGCTGAAAAAATAATGAAGAGGGGGGCAAAGGAGATAGATATAATTTCTGCGGATCCCTATTCTTATGATGATTTAAAAGAAGAAATTTCCAATTTGGTTCGTATAAAGAATAAATATGATTGGGATGGTGAGATTTGGATAGGTGAGACTAATATTTTTGATATTGAAAAGTTATATCATAAGTCTACAAAAGAAGAGGATGAATACCAAAAAGATTATTTTATTTATGCGATAGATATGGCTAAGAAAAATAATCTAGATGGGTTTGTAATATTTTATTTTTTAGATATTAAAGATAATACGGGGTTGGGTATTATAAATAGAAATTTTAAACTTAAACCGGCATTTTACGGCATTAAAGAAAAGATTAATTCACTCTGATTCATTGATATATAGCCTTTTTGATTTGGCAAAAAGGAGTTAGTCTTTTTCTTGTAAGTTGCCCATAGGTATGTTAAGATTGGTTATTATGAAAGGGATTCTTCATTGTACAGTAAAGATTAAGGGGGGTGAGAGTGTACTGCCTTTTTCTTGCCAACAAACCACAACCTTAAAGGGTATTTCAAAAAGCGATTGTTCCATAATAATTTTTAGGGAAGATTTTTTAAAAAGAAGAGAAAAAATCAACTCTAATTTTTTTGAGAATAAAACCTGTCTAATCCATTTTTTTAAAAAGGATAATAATAATATAAAGATTGCAAAACAGTTTGGGGCTTTGGATTATTTTACTGATGAAGATAGTAGATCAGAAATAAGTTTTAAAATACAATTGGCTAAAAAAGTTTCTAAACTGCAAAAAAAAATTTTAGGTTTAAATAATAATATTGAGCAAAGGGATTTTAGAATCGAAGAGATAACCTTAGGTGATCCTTTGACAGGCTGTAATAACTGGCGTTATTTTTTGCGTTCAGCAAAACAAGAGTTAAAAAGATCACGAGATAATTCCCATAATGTATCTTTTATTAATATTGATGTGGATAATTTCCGCAGGATTAATCAGATCTATGGAATACAAGTGGCTGATACCTTAATAAAGGAATTGGTTGATCTATTAAAGGAGAATCTAAGAAAGGAAGATGTTTTATTCCGGTGGAGGTCGGATGAATTTTTTATTGTTATCCCTTATGCCGGCAGAGTTTCTGCTTATGAAGCCGCAAAGAGGATTCATAAAAAAATCATTGAACATAAATTTAAATTTAAAAAATTAGTAATAACAATAAAAATCAGCATTGGGGTTGTATCTTTTCCTGAAGATAATGTTTCCAGTATTAGAGATGTTATCTCAGCTTTAGATATGTGCCGTATCTCGGCGAAACGTAAAGGTGGAAATTCTATAGTATTATATGCTAAACCTTCAATGAAATCTTTGTCACGAGTAAAAATAAAAGGAGATATTAAAGAGTTGCGCGGCAGATTAGAAAAGATGAATTTAGCAGTAACCAGAGATTTGGTTGAAATGATTTATGGTTTTGCCCGGGCAATAGAAGCTAAGGATGCCGATACTGGTAAACACGTTGAATATACCGCGATTATCGCTGAAAAAATAGCTACTACTTTAAAATTAAATAAAGAAGAAATAGATAATATTAAGCACGCTGCTATTTTGCATGATTTAGGGAAGGTTGGAATAAGCCAAAGTATTTTGTCTAAGCAAGGGCCTCTAAATGCGAAAGAAAGAGAAATTATAAAAACTCATCCATCTATTGCGGCTGAGATATTAAAAGAAATTCATGTGTTAAGCGGGGCTATCCCTGTTATTCTTTACCATCATGAACGTTATGATGGTAAAGGATATCCTTTAGGTATTAAAGGAGAGGAAATCCCTTTAGGCTCTAGAATAATAGCTATCGCGGATGTGTATGAAGCTCTTATTTCAGATAGGCCTTATCGTAAGGCGTTTTCTAAAAAAAAGGCCCTTGCAATAATTGAGGAGGGTATAGGGACTCAATTTGATCCCAAAATAGCAAAGATATTCCTGCAAGTTATAAAAAAAGTTCATGGAAAAATATGAAGTTTATATGCGAAAGGCATTACTGCAAGCGAAATATGCGTTTGAAGATAATGAGGTTCCGGTCGGAGCTATAATTGTATATGAGAATAGAATTATAGCCCAAGCACATAATCAAATCGAAACATTAAAAGACCCGACTGCTCATGCCGAAATGATTGCTATAACTCAAGCAACTAGTTTTTTGCAATCAAAATGGCTTAACAAATGCACTTTATATGTTACTATAGAACCTTGCTCAATGTGCGCAGGAGCATTGGTTCTTAGCCGTATTGACAAAGTTATTTTTGGAACTGCTGACCTTAAAACCGGAGCTTTTGGCTCAAAAATTGATATAAATTCTTTAGGGTTAAATCATAAGATAAAGGTAAAAAAAGGAATTTTAGAAGACGATTGTGCTATTATTATAACAGAGTTCTTTAAAAAAAAGAGGAATAAGTTGGTTTTCGAGAAAAATTAATTTATTTAATTTTTAGATTTTATTTATCATTTTTGTATTTTATGATATAATTCATGGTCAAATAACTTTATAAAAAGGGGTAATCCCCTTATAATTTTATTGGAGAGGTGGCCGAGCGGTTTAAGGCGACGGTTTGCTAAACCGTTGTACGGTGTAAAGCTGTACCCAGGGTTCAAATCCCTGCCTCTCCGCCAAATTGTCTGCAAAGTGGCGGAGAGGCATTTTTGGAAAAACGATGTTTTCAAATATTGGCGAGATCTCGCCATTTAGCTTTGTCAAATGGCGGACGAGATCTTTTCAAGTAGGCAGTTAGGATGTATTACGTTTATATTCTTTTAAATAAGACAAAAACAAGAACGTATACAGGTGTGCCAAATGATGCACCTAACCTCTTTTTAACCCTTTAGGGTATCTCTTATGACAATGTTTACAAGTAGCCTTTTATTAATAGTGGGATTAAGCATCTTGATTTTAAGTTCTGATTGGTTAGTACAATCTTCAGTTAAAATAGCTTATTTTTATAAACTTACTCCCTTATTTATAGGTTTGGTGATCATTGCTTTCGGCACTAGTGCTCCGGAAGCAGGTGTAGGAATAATGGCAGCTATAAGAAATCAGAAAGGAATAGCTTTAGGGAATATTATTGGCAGCAATATTTCTAATATCGGTTTGATTTTAGGGTTATGTGCAATCGTTACCCCATTGAAAGTGGATAAAAAAATATTTAAAAGTGAACTTTTAATGATGGGGCTTTCATTTGTTTTGTTATTTGTCTTATGCCTGGATTCATATATTAGCCGTTTTGATGGGTTAATTCTTATTATTTGTTTTATCGCGTTTTGTATTATATCGTACAGTAAAGCTAAAAAATCTTTTGATCCTGGGGAAATAGATGAATTCAAATTTTACAAAATACTAGAAAAAACCAAATCGAAGAAAATAACTTTAGTAATACTATTGTTATCTTTATTTGGTGTTGTAGGGGGCGCTGATTTAATGGTTAAAGGGGGTGTTCAATTGGCAGAAATTTTTAAAGTAAGCCCTTGGATTATTGGTATAACAGTATTCGCGATAGGCACTTCGTTACCGGAATTAGTTGCTTCATTAACCGCATCTATAAAAAAATTACATAGTATCAGTATAGGAAATATTATGGGAAGCAACATTTTTAATATTTTGTTTGTTTTAGGAATAGTATCTTTAATTCGGCCGATACCTTTGGATATTTCGATTTTAAAGTTTGAACTGCCGGTTATGTGTATTTTTGGCCTTCTGCTCTTTACAGTGATGAGGACAGGGTATAAAATATCCAGAGGCGAAGGTGTTCTTATGTTTTTATGTTATACATTTTTTATTTTATTTTTGATAATTAAATAATTGGCGAATTTTGTTAATATAAATGAAAATATATGCTAACCGAATTTAGAAAGAATTAGCAATAGGAGGTAAGAATGGAAGAATTAAAAGGATTAGGTAAAAGTATGAAAGCCGCTCGAGAGAGTGAGACATCAGAAGATTTTAGCAGAGTAAGTCTTTTATTAAACGATGGACTTAATAAAATTCGTGAGCGGATACAGGATATAACATCAGATGATATGAAAGATATTTTAAAAAAAATGGGAAAAGGTGCGGCATTAACAATGAAAGAAATAGAATGTGTTAAATTATGGATTATAGGAGATGCGGAATCTTATATAGAAATGGAAAACAATTTTGATGATTGGGTTAAAGAATTTGATCGGTTACAATATGACTTGTCTAGTTATGAAACGCGGGATTTATCATTAGATGAATTAGGCAAGGCTCATGGGGTTTTGGAAGATGCTGCAAGAGTGGGCGCGGATATCGCGAATTATTTAGATAAAAAGGAAAGAGTAGAAAAATTTTCTCAAGCGACTTTAAATCCTTCAGCTTTGGACACAGAAGTTCTTCAAAAAATATTAAAATTAAAATTGCATTCACCTAATATGTAATATGAGTTATTTAGCTTTTGCCTTAAAATATAGGCCGAAAAATTTTGATGAAGTTATTGGCCAAGAGCATATAGTCGAACCGTTAAAAAACGCGGTTATAAACAATCGTGTTCACCATGCATATTTGTTTAGCGGGCCTAGAGGTGTTGGTAAGACCTCTTTGGCTAGAATATTGGCGAAATCCCTTAATTGCGGACAAGGGCCGACGGTAAATCCTTGCGGGAAATGTTTGTCTTGTGTTGAATCCGCTCAAGGGAAATCTTTGGATATAATTGAAATAGACGGAGCATCTAACAACGGCGTTGAGGAGATAAGAGTTTTGAGAGAAAATGTAAAACTTTCTACCGCTCATTCACGGTATAAGATTTATATTATCGATGAAGTACATATGCTTTCTAAC